>CAZZZX010000356.1:0-3955 GCA_964658585.1 uncultured Novosphingobium sp. | reverse complement strand
TTCTTTATCTGCCGGAGAGTGATCGTGGCCCAGCCCCTCAGGCCCCATGCGACCGCATCCTGGCTGGTCGACAACACCGCACTGTCGTTCCCGCAGATCGCCGAGTTCTGCGGGCTCCACATCCTCGAGGTGCAGGCGATCGCCGACGATACCGCGAGCACCAAGCTCACCGGTCGCGATCCGGTCCGCGCGCACGAGCTGACCCAGGCCGAGATCGACAAGGCGCAGGACGACCCCAACTATCGCATGGTGATGGCCAAGGGCCCCGAGCAGGTCCGCCGCACCAAGGGCCCGCGCTACACGCCGGTCTCCAAGCGCCAGGACAAGCCCGACGGCATCGCCTGGATCGTCCGCAACCATCCCGAGGTGACCGACGGTGCGATCGGCAAGCTGATCGGGACGACGCGCACCACGATCGGCGCGATCCGCGACCGCAGCCATTGGAACATCGCCAACATCACCCCCAAGGATCCGGTGACGCTGGGCCTGACGACTCAGCGCGAACTCGACGCCGCGATCGCCAAGGCGGCCAAGGCGGCGGGCATCGAGGCGCCGACCGACGATCGGCTGGTCGGCGACCGCGAGGCGCTGCTCGTCGAACTGCGCGCGCAGCGCGAGGCGGCGAGCCGCGTCGTCGAGCATCAGGGCGAGGACAGCGGCCCGGCGCCGAGCTACAGCCTGCCCGAGGGCGTGGTCGACCCGTTCCGTCGCTGATCCGCACGCTTGAATAGTCGCGTCGCTATGCGCAGAAGCGAGCCCATGACCGATCCGGCAGACATCGAGACGCTGACCTTCGAGGAAGCGCTCAAGCGGCTCGAGACGATCGTCCGCGAACTCGAGGGCGGCGATGTCGCGCTGGAGTCGTCGATCGCACTCTATGCCGAGGGTGATCGCCTGCGCGCGCAGTGCGAGACGCGGCTCAAGGCGGCGCAGGCGCGCATCGAGCAGATCCAGGCGGCGCCCGACGGCTCCGCCGCTTCCGTCCGTCCGTTCGATGGCGACTGAGGGGGTGGCTCCCGCCGTCGATCTGTCGCTCGCCGAGGCGATGCTGGTCATCGCCCAGGAGGTCGATGCCGAATTCGATCGGATCCTCGAGGTTCCCGACGATCCGCGCGCCGTCCTCTACGAAGCGATGCGCCATGCCGCGATCGGGGGGGGCAAGCGGCTGCGGCCGCTGCTCGTCGTCGCGGCGGCGGCCCTGTTCAACGTCGAGCGGCGCAGCGCGCTGAAGACCGGCGTCGCGATCGAGTGCGTGCATGTCTACAGTCTGATCCACGACGACATGCCGTGCATGGACGATGACGACATGCGGCGCGGCAAGCCGACCGTCCACAAGCTCTATGACGAGGCGATCGCGGTGCTGGCGGGCGATGCGCTCCATGCCCTCGCGTTCGAGCTGATCGCCGATCCCGTCACCCACCCCGATCCCTTCGTGCGCGCCGAACTCGCCTTCGCGCTCGGCCGGGCGAGCGGACCGTCGGGAATGGCGGGTGGCCAGATGATGGACCTCATCGCCGAGGAGCAGCGCTTCGACCTGCCGACCACGACTAGGCTCCAGCAACTCAAGACCGGCGCGCTGATCGCGGTATGCCTGGAGGCGGCCGCGATCCTCGGCCACGTCCCGCTCGCCGGCCGCAGGCCGCTGCGCGCCTATGCGCGCGATCTCGGCCTCGCCTTCCAGATCGCCGACGACCTGCTCGACGTCGAGGGCGATGCCGCGATCGTCGGCAAGGCGACGGGCAAGGATGCGGGCGCGGGCAAGGCGACCTTCGTCTCGCTGCTCGGCGTGGAGCGTGCGCGTACCCAGGCGGCGATGCTGGTCGATCAGGCGATCGCGCACCTCTCCGGCTATGGTGCCGAGGCCGACCTGCTGCGCGCCATCGCCCGCTACGTCGTCGCGCGCGATCACTAGGGGACGGCGATGAAGGAACGCGTCGGCCTTTACCCGGGCACCTTCGATCCGGTGACGCTCGGCCATATGGACATCATCCGCCGCGCCACCCGGCTGGTCGACAGGCTCGTGATCGGGGTTACCACCAATCCCTCCAAGTCGCCGATGTTCACGCTGCCCGAGCGGCTCGCGATGGTGACGCGCGAGACCACGGGGCTGGGCGGCGCCGAGATAAGCGTCGTCGCGTTCGATCGTCTCCTCATGCATTTCGCCGAGGATGTCGGCGCGTCGATGATCGTGCGCGGACTGCGCGCGGTCGCCGATTTCGAGTATGAATATCAGATGGCGGGGATGAACCAGCAGCTCGGCCGCGAGGTCGAGACGGTGTTCCTGATGGCCGATGTCGCGCTCCAGCCGATCGCCTCGCGCCTGGTCAAGGAGATTGCGAGCTATGGCGGCGATATCCACAAGTTCGTGCCCGCGACCGTCGCCGACGAGGTTTCGGCGCGCGTCGCGCTGCTCGGGATCCGCGGCGATGCGGTTCAGCGATAGGCAAGCCGTGGCGCATCGGCTAGGGCTCGGCGCCACCCCTTTCGGAGCCCCGGCCCAGACGATGACACGTTCCGCCCTTCTGGTGCTCGCCGCCACCCTCGCGCTCGGTGTCACGGGTTGCGCCCACAAGACCCCCTCGCTCAAGCTCGCGCCGGTCGGCACCGGCAGCACGGTGGAGCAGTATCTCGCGCCCCCGCTGACCCCCGACAACACCTGGAACCTCGACCTGTCCGATGGTGGCCGGGTGGTGATCCAGCTGCGTCCCGACAAGGCGCCCAAGATGGTCGAGCGGATCAAGACGCTGACCGCGCAAGGCTTCTACAACGGGCTCAACTTCCATCGCGTGATCGACGGCTTCATGGCGCAGGGCGGCGATCCCAAGGGCACCGGCGAGGGCGGCTCGACGCTGCCCGACGTGCCCGCCGAGTTCAACGACCTGCCACATGTCCGCGGCGCGGTCGCCGCCGCGCGTGCGGCGGACGAGAACAGCGCCAACAGCCAGTTCTACATCATGTTCGATCCTAATCTGAAGCTCGACAACCACTATACGGTGTTCGGCCGCGTGGTGTCGGGCATCGCCTATGTCGATGCGATCCAGCGCGGCGAACCGCCCGCCAATCCGACCAAGATCGTCCAGGCGACGATCGGTGCCACCCCGCCGATGTCGGCGCAGGCGCTGGCGCCCGCCCCGCAGGCGATGGCGCCTGCCGTCCTGCCCTCGGGGATCGACAGCGCACCCGCGGTCGGTCCGTCGCGTCGCAAGCAGGGGCGCTGACGAACGCCTGAGCGTGCGGACCGGCTGAGCCCATGCGCGTCGACCTGTTCGATTTCGAGCTGCCGCCCGAGCGGATCGCATTGCGTCCCGCGATCCCGCGCGATGCGGCGCGCCTGCTCGCGGTCGACGGCGGCGGGATGGCCGATCGCCAGGTTGCCGATCTGCCGTCGCTGCTGCGCGCGGGCGACTGCCTGGTGTTCAACGATACCCGCGTCATCCCCGCGCAGCTCGAGGGTATGCGGGGCGCCGCACGGATCGGCGCGACGCTGCACAAACGCGAGGGGCCGCGCGCCTGGCGCGCCTTCGTGCGCAACGGCCGGCGGCTGCGCGACGGCGACGCGATCGACTTCGGCGCGGGGGTCTCGGCGCAGGCCACCGCGCTCGGCGACGACGGCAGCTGGCGGCTCGATTTCGCGGGCGACGAGCCGGTCGAGCTGCTGCTCGAGCGCGCCGGGCGGATGCCGCTGCCGCCCTATATCGCGAGCAAGCGCGCGACGGATGCGCGCGATCGCGAGGATTATCAGACCATGTTCGCGGCCCGGCCCGGTGCGGTCGCCGCACCCACCGCCGCGCTGCACTTCACGCCGGCTCTGATCGCCGCACTCGACGCCGCGGGGATCGCGCGCGAGACGCTGACGCTGCACGTCGGCGCGGGCACCTTCCTGCCGGTCAAGGCCGAGGATACCGACGATCATCGGATGCACGCCGAATGGGGCCGCATCGACGCGACCGCCGCC
>CAZZZX010000355.1:0-3964 GCA_964658585.1 uncultured Novosphingobium sp. | reverse complement strand
TCGGACAGCGGCTGCGTGAAGGCGAAGCGCGAATGCGTCAGGTCGCGCTCGACCGGCGCGGTGGCGGTCACCAGGATCGTCTCGGTCAACCCCGAGAAGCGGACGAAGCCCTGGCCCGGGCCGTGGTTCACCGAGGCGATCGTACCGTTGATCTCGCCACGCGGCGTGTGGAGCTTGAGATAGGAGGTGATCGATCGCGTGATGCCGTCGAACTTGAATTCGTATTCGGGCACGTTCTTCGCGCCGTGAACATATTTGAAGTGGCTGATGTCCACCGCATTGTCCGCCATGTTTTCGAGCGCAGTGAAGACGTGCCACTCATATTTGCGGAATGGCGTCCAGCCCTCACGGCCGACCTCGGGAAACGCCACCGCCTCCCACAGGGGTGCCACGCGCTCGGGATGGTACCAGACGACGATCATCCCGTTCAGCTCTGCGGTCGGCCAGCTGGGCACGCAATCCTTGCGCTTGGCCTGGGGCGGGATCGCCTTGGCATACGGGATCTCGCGCACCGAGCCGTCGCCGTCGTAGCGCCAGGCGTGGAACGGGCATTCGAGCAGATTGCCATGGACCTGGCCGCCGACCGCCATGTTGGCACCGTAATGCGCGCAATAGGCGTCGATGACGCGCGCCTTGCCATCCTCGCCACGCCAGATCGCGATATCCTGCGCGAAGTATCGCGCCGGCTTGACCTCGCCGATCGCGAGTTCGTCCGAATAGCAGACCGCGTACCAGCCCATCGGGAATTCCGGTTGCAGATTGCGATCGTCGGCGCTCGGCCGGTCCGGCACGTCCGCCATGCGCCAGGCGAGCAGGGCATCGCCCTTGAGATCACCGAGATGCGCGCGGGTCGCGGTGTTGTGAGGGTTGTCGGCGGGGTCGGGCTGCGTTTCGGTCATCGTGCGACGATAGCAAAACTGGTCCGTCCCGCGAAGATACAAAAGGACAGGGCGCACGGATAGAGTAACCGGAACTCGGGTTCGGCCAATCGCCGGCGGCTTGTCGGCGATCATCCGATATGCGACGCGCCGGGTATCGAGACATCGGAAAAACCGATCACGGAGGGGCTCATGACACTGGAAGGCAAGCGCGCGATCGTCACCGGAGCGGCAAGCGGCATCGGCGCGGCGACCGCCAGACTGCTCATGGCGCGGGGCGCACGCGTGGTCGCGGTGGATGTCGCCGGCGACGCACTCGCCGATGCCGTCGCGGGCTCGGACCTGATCCCGCATGTCGCCGACCTCTCCGATCAGGCCGCGGTCGAGGCGATGATCGCCTTTGCGGTCGAGCGGTTGGACGGCCTCGACATACTGGTCAACAATGCCGGCATCGGCGCGCTGGCGAAGACCGCCGACCTCGATCCCGCGACGTGGCGCAAGGTGATGGCGATCGATCTCGACGCGGTCTTCTACGCCGCGCGGAAGGCGCTGCCGCACCTGGTCGAGAGTCGAGGCTGCATCGTCAACACCGCCTCGATCTCGGGGATCGGCGCGGACTATGGATTTGCGGCCTACAATGCCGCCAAGGCCGGCGTCATCGGGCTCACCCGCGTGATGGCGATCGACTATGCGAAGGACGGCGTGCGGGTGAACGCGGTCAGCCCCGGCTTTACCGAGACCGCGATGGTGACGCACATGCCACCCGCGATCCGCGACGCCTATCTGGCGCGCATTCCGATGCGCCGCGCGGGCACCGCCGAGGACATGGCACGCGCGATCGCCTTTCTCGCGAGCGCGGATGCGGGCTATGTCACCGGGCACAATCTCGTCGTCGACGGGGGCATCACCGCGCACACCGGTCAGCCCGACATCATCGGCGTGATGACCGGCACGGCGCACTAGACGGTATCGCGACGTCGATGCCGTCGCCGACAGTCGCGGGGGGAGGGGACGCTGACCCGAGGCCCCGCCGCCGACAGGGAGAATACGGCGATGCCCCGGGCCAACGGGATCGTCGGTCTAGCCTGAAGGCATGAACGGCGGGTCAACGACCGCGTCGTGCGCCCGAGTGCGGTCCAGGCGGTCGCTCATCGGGCCAGCAGGACGAGCGAGGCGACGACGAGCGCAAACACGCCCAGCACGCCCGACCAGAGAATCGTCTCGCGCCACCAGGATCGCTGCGGAACGCTCACGCGCCGACCGTCACCGGCAGCGCCGGCACCGACCGCCAGACCCCCGATCCATGGTAGCGAACGGTCGTGACCGGCTTATCGATCGTCTTCGTCGGGTTGCGCTTGCGCGGCACCGCGTCCGGCAAGCCCCGGGACATTGCGGCGAGCCGGCAGGTGCGGGCGACCTCGTGCACGACGAATGCCCGCTTCCTGGGAACAGTCGCGCCGGGCGGATGGCTTTCGTCCGGTTCGTACGGCGGCGTCACGCCGCGGCGCTCGACCAGTTCCCGGTCGCTGGCGCTCATCCCGGACCGATTGCACATGTCGGGGAGGATCGTCCGTAGGGGCGCTACCGTCAATCTCCGCCCTCGATCGGCGGCGGTGTTGGCCTGGAGAGGCGATCGGCGGACATGCGCACGTAAAAATCGGCGCAGGCCAACCTGGAGCAAGGCGGACCGTCGGCAGAATGCTATGCGGTGTCATATCCCCGTTTTCGCATGGTGCGACTGAGAGCCTGTAACGCTCCGCAGCGAGCTGGAGCGATGCAATGATCCCGACTGTCCCGCAAGACATCAACGAAGAGCAAGTCGCGGCCTTTTCTGCAGCGTTGGTCGAGCAATTCGGAACCGACGCGCTCCGCATCGCCGAAGACCAGGCAGCCTCCTCGCTCGACGGCGTCTCTGCCGCGTGGAGATGGATCGCGCGCCACATCTCTTCGCACCAAGCCATCGATTTGAATCCGTCGGGAGCGGCTGACTGATCTGAGGAAGCGCAAGCCGTAGCCGGCGAAGGAGCAACATGACGATCGAGGTGCTGACCCGCCATCGGGAAGGTGGCACGAGAATGGCCGCGACATTCACCGACATCGTGGAAGCCGCACGCTATGCGCTGCGCATCGCAAATGATTACGGCCTCGGGACGGCGACGAGCGAGCCACCCGATCCGGCGACGGAGGTCTGTGTGATGGACAATGGCAAGATCATTCTCGCCGTGAAAGTCCAGGCTGGAGGCCTCGTACCTCCAACCGGCCCGCGACCGCAGACCCGATAGCACGCCCTTCCCCGCGCGCGGCAGCGATGATACGAGAAAGCCTTGCAGCGCATCGGCCAAACCGATGTCCGAGCGATCGGTCCCACGGCCCTCCGATGCGCGAAACGACGCCCGCGGCGGCGCCAGCAGCCCACGCCTGTCGTCGCTAGGAAGCGACGACGATGCGCAGGCCGCCGACCGGCGGCGCCCCGCGACGGAGCGAGACGTTGAGCCGGACCATGGCGAACGCCGTCGCGACGAGGCCGATCAGCGCGGTCGCATAAGCGACGTCGCACAGGAACAGGCTCCAGCGCAGCGACAGATGCGCAAAGGTCCGCACCAGCAGCAGTGCGACGCTACCGACATAGCCGCTCGCATCCGCGACGTAGATCAGAAAGCCGGCATTGCCGGCGGAGCCGCCCGCGGCGATCAGTCGATCGAACAGCAGCGCGTTGAACGGCGTGTAGGCGAGATAGAGCCCTGCGCCGACGACGATCATCCACGCGACCGGCCCCAGCCAGCCGAACTGGAACGACATGGTCGCGAGGCCGAGCGTCGCGAGTCCGGCGGCGATCAGGGCGAGATTCCACTGCACGGCATGGACGTTGTCGCGCACCCGGATCAACATGCCGAGGGCGACCAACGAAACCGCGGCGACCGGCACCTCGGACCAGGTGAAGATGCTCGCCTCGCCGCCATAGCCGAGTTCGCCCCAGATCTCCGCGGCGAAGTTGTCGCGAAAGTCGCGCAGTGCGGTCAGCAGTACATAGGTGGCGATCAATGCGATCAGCGCGGGGGCGTGCCGGGCGAACAGTGCGCGGCGCT
>CAZZZX010000354.1:0-3974 GCA_964658585.1 uncultured Novosphingobium sp. | reverse complement strand
GCCGCGACGCTGGCGTTGCTGGTGCCCGCCAATCTCTCGCTGTTCCTGCGCACCGATGCGCTCGGCGTGTCGCGCAGCAGCCATCTCTGGTCGGCGGCGGGCGCGATGCTGGCCGATGGCTGGGCGGTGCTGGCCGCTATCGTCTTCCTGTTCGTCGTGGTCTTCCCGATCGCGCGGTTCGCGCTGCTGACCTTCGTGCTCGGGATGCTCGAACTCGGGCGGTCGCCGCGCTGGCTGGGGCGGCTGTTCCGCTATGCCGACCGTCTGCAGACCTGGGCGATGCCCGACGTGTTCCTGCTCGGGCTCGCGGTCGCCTATGCGCGGCTCGCCGATTCGATCGCGGTCAAGGTCGGCGCGGGCGCATTGTGCTTCATCGCCGCGGGCGTGATGGCGCTGATCGTCCGCGCCACGCTCGACAAGGCGGCGGTATGGGAACGGATCGCGCCGGATCGCGCGCCCGAGCCGATCGGCGAGGCGCTCGAATGCACGTCGTGCGACCTGCTCGTCGCGCCGCATCGCCACGGCCAGCCCTGTCCGCGCTGCGCCGCTCCGATCCGCCATCGTAAGCCCGAGGCGATGAGCCGCACGATCGCGCTCACCTGCGCGGCGCTGCTGCTCTACATCCCTGCCAACATCTATCCGCTGGCGACGCTGCCGATCAATTACCAGCCGACCACCTACACCGTGCTGCAGGGCGTGATCGAGCTCGCGCAGGCCGGGCTGTGGGATCTCGCCATCCTGGTGTTCGCCGCAAGCTTCCTGATCCCGTTCCTCAAACTCGCCGGGCTGGGCTGGTGCGTGGTCTCGGTGCTGCGCCGGTCGAAGCGGCATCTCGTCCTCAAGACGCGCACCTATCGCGTCGTCGAGGAGATCGGCCGCTGGTCGATGGTGGACCCTTTCGTGATCGGTGCGTTCGTACCGGTGATGAACTACAACGCCCTGATCTACGGCCGCGCCGAGGCGGCCGCCGTTCCGTTCACCATGGTGGTCGTCCTGACCATCATCAGCGCCAAGACCTTCGATCCCCGCCTGATGTGGGATGCCGCCAGGAGAGCCGATTGAGCGACGCGCGCACTTCCGACGACCTGCCTCAGGCGCGCAGCCTGCGCACGCGCTGGCCGGGCCTGGTCTGGGCTATCCCGCTCGCCGCGCTGATCGTGGTCGGCTATCTCGGCATCCGTGCGCTGACCCGGCGCGGCGTCGATGTCCATGTGACCTTCAGCTATGCCGAGGGCGTGACGCCGGGCGACACCAAGGTGCTCGAGAACGGCGTCGAGGTCGGCCATGTCTCGAAGATCCGCGTCTCGACTGACGGGCAGCGCGTCGACGCCACGCTGACGCTCGATCCGCGTGCGAAGAAGGCGCTCAACAGCAACACCAAATTCTGGCTGATCGGCGAGAATCCGACGCTCACCGACATCCAGTCGATCCGTGCCGCGGTCGCGGGCGTCATCATCGCGATGGCGCCGGGGACGGGCGGCACGCCGACGCGCAGCTTCACCGGGCTCGACCAGCCGCCGATCATCCCGCCCGGGGCGCAGGGCAGCATCTATTATCTGGAGGCGCCAAAGCTCGGCTCGATCCAGCCCGGCGCGGCGATCACCTATCGCGGCCTGCAGATCGGCAAGGTCGTCAAGACCGGGATCGCCGGGTTCCAGCGGTTCCGGATGGAGGCGTTCGTCAACGCTCCCTACGACGCTCTCATCCGGCCGGGTGGCCTGTTCTGGACGGGCAGCCCGCTCAAGCTTTCGCTGAGCGGCGCCAGCCTGTCGGCGGGGCTGTCCTCGCCGGCGAGCGTGCTGCAGGGCGCAGTGGTATATGAGCTGCCCGACGCCGCGCGCCGCGCGCCGCAGGCCCCGACGGGGTCCGACTTCGCTCTCTACGACGACATGATGTCGGCCGAGCAGGGGCCGCCCGGACCCGAGGTGCCCTATCGCGTCGTGCTGACCGGCCCCGCGGGCGACGTGTCCGATTCGTCGATTTCGATGCTCGGCTACACGATCGGGCGGGTGCGCTCGGCGCGGCTCGTCTTCGCGCCGGGCGGCCGACCCTATACCGAGGCGGTGATCGCGCTCTATCCGCGCAAGTTCGACGTCGCGCTGTCCGAGGCCGCGCCCGCCGCGGCGTGGCGCGGTGCCTCGGATCGCGCGGTGACCCGCCTGCTCGCCCAGGGCTATCGCATCCACATCGCGCAATCCCCACCGTTGGTCGGCGCGCACGCGCTGACGCTGGCGCTGGATCGCGGAGCGGGGCCGGCGGCGCTCGGCGCGGGCGGGCCCTATCCGACGATCCCGGTCGCCGAGGGCGGCGCGGGCGCGGACGATCTGATCGAGAAGGCGGACGACATCCTCGCCAAGGTCGATCGGCTGCCGCTCGCCGAGATCGGCGCCAATGTCCGCGCGCTGACCGGTAACCTCGCCGCGATCAGCGGCTCGCCGCAGGTGCATGACTCGATCGCGCACCTGGACGGCACGTTGCGTCAGCTCGACCAGATCCTGACGCAGGTGCGGCCCAAGGTCGGCCCGCTGATGACCAAGCTCGACCAGACCGCGGACGAACTGCACGGCACCGCCGCGGCGGCGCGGACCGTGCTGTCGGGCGAGGGCGCGGCGCAGGATCGCAGCCTGCCCGATGCGATCCAGCAGCTGGATGCGGCATCGCGCTCGATCCGCTCGCTGACCGACTATCTGGGCCGCCACCCCGAGGCGCTGCTGCGCGGCAAGGCCAAGGAGAAGAAATGATGCGCGTCCCCTCGACCCGCTTCGGCGTCGCGCTGCTGGTGGCGATGCTCGCGGGGTGCAGCAGCCCGCCGAGTACGACGCTGACGCTCGACGTCGCGCCGCCGCGCGCGGAAGCGGTCCGTGCCGGCTATGCCGGGCCGCCGATCGCGGTACCCGCAGTGCATGTGCCGGCCGCGATCGATCGCGTCGAGTTCGTGCGGCAGGTGGCGGCGGGGCAGCTGGAAGTCGACGATTTCGCGCGCTGGTCGGCGCCGCTCGGCACGCTGGCGCGTGACGCGCTGGTCCGCGATCTCACCGCACGGCTCCCCGCGGGGACGGTGCTGCCACCGGGCGCGACCGGCGCGGCCGGACGTACGGTGACGCTCGACGTGACGATCCTGTCGTTCGACAGCGGCAGCGGGCAGGCGCGGATGCAGGCGGCGTTTCGCCCGCTTCCCGGCAACGTCGTGCGTCAGCTCGTGTTGACGGCTGACCTGACGGACGACCGCCCGGTCTCGACCGCGAACGCATTCACCGCGCTGATTGGGAAGCTGGCGGACGGGATCGTGGATGCGTTGCCGATGTACGGCACGTCGAGCTGATCGGGGTTTGGAGAGCTACACCCGGGCGCCTACGCGCGCATGACGACCAGCATCAACGTGTCGCGCGTTAGACGTTTCTCGCGCGTTAGACGTCAGAAGAGACGGAGAGCGACCACCCCGAGCGGCGCCCAGAGCACCGCGCTGACCGCTATCCCGATTACGAGACCGCGAAAGGATTGCATTTCGCGCAGGCTGTCCGGCGTCGGCCTGGCGGCGGCAAGAGACGCAGGTACGCTGTTCATCGACCGGTTCACACCCTCTCCATCGTTTCGACTTCAATGTCCCGTATTCAAACATCGGAACGCCGGTTGGTTCCCGTGAGGCGCGTGGGACCAGGGTTTGTCAAGCGAGTTCGATTGTGCGGCGCGGCATGAAACTGCGGTTTTCGCGTCGTCAACCCCGCTCGAGCGTCATCCCGCCGGGCATCCGATCCGGCGACAGACCCAGCCGTGTCATCCGGCTGCGGATACGCGGCCATTCCTCTTCAAGAAAACGGGCGCGCTCGCTCGCGCGCAGGCGCTCGGCGGCCCCCGCCGTGACGAACATGCCGACGCCGCGACGAACGACGACGAGGTTGTCGTCCTGAAAGCTCTGATACGCCTTGGCGACGGTCAGCGGATTGGCGCCATGCTCGGCCGCCAGCGCGCGCACC
>CAZZZX010000353.1:1999-3989 GCA_964658585.1 uncultured Novosphingobium sp. | reverse complement strand
GCGTCGCCAGCGCCGGCGGTGCGGAGGCGTGACCCGATGAACGCGGGGACGCGATCCCGGCGACGCGTGCGACGCTGCAGTTGGTTCCGGCGCGCTCGCGGAACCCGGCGCGATCCGCTTCGTCTCACCCCCCGACATATCGAACGAGGGGAGCACGACATGATCGGAACATTGCTGAGCGCGCTGATCGGCGCCGAGATCGACGAGGATGAGGGTGGCGGCGGTGCCGTGGGCGCGCTGCTCGGCGTGGCGGGATGGGCGGTCGTCAAGCGGATCGTGCCGCTGGCGATCCTCGGCGCCGGCATCCTGGTCGCCAAGCATTATCTGGAGAAGGCGGGCGTCGACGAGCCGGGTTGAGCGAGACGCGCCGCGCCGGACGGGGAGAGCGCCGCTTTCTTCGTTCGGCGAGACCCTCCAGGGAACCGTCCCCGACGTGGCATCCCGACAGACGGTCCGCGCGGACGCGCGGGGGTCGTTCGGCTACGCCATCCCCTCGGCATCCAGCGCATAGCCCGCGGAGCGGACGGTGCGGATGATGTCGGGGCGGGCGCCGTCATCGTTGATCGCCTTGCGCAGCCGACGGATGTGGACGTCGACGGTACGCGGTTCGATGTCCGCCTCGCGGCCCCATACCGAATCGAGCAGCCGCTCCCGCGAGAAGACGCGACCGGGATGTTCGAGGAAATGGCGGAGCAGCCGGAACTCGGTCGGGCCGAGCGCGATCGCGCTGCCGTCGCGGCGGACGCGGTGCGCGACCAGATCCATCTCGATGCCGCCATAGGCGAGCTCGTCGCCTGCCAGTGCGGGCCGTACCCGACGCAGCACCGCGCCGATCCGCGCGATCAGCTCGCGCGGGCTGAACGGCTTGGTGACGTAATCGTCTGCGCCGGTCTGCAGGCCGCGGATGCGATCTTCCTCCTCGCCGCGCGCGGTGAGCATGATGATCGGTACGTTCTGCGTCTCGGTGCGGCGCCGCAGCCGGCGGCACACCTCGATGCCGGACAGCCCCTCCACCATCCAGTCGAGCAGGACCAGATCGGGGGTGTGCTCGGCGGCGAGCAGCAGCGCCTCCTCGCCGTCGGGCGTGCGTTCGACGGTGTAGCCCTCGCGCTCGAGGTGCCACGAGACGAGCTCGGCGAGCGCCGCATCGTCTTCGACCAGCAGGACCAGGCCCGGCATGTCCGCTTAGCCCGCTAGCGGCACGGCCGCGAACGGATCGGCGCCGCGCGGACGCTCGGTCAGCTGCTCGCCGGTCGCCGCGAAATACACCATCTCGGCGACGTTGGTGGCGTGGTCCCCGATCCGCTCGAGATTCTTGGCGATGAACAGCAGATGCGCCGACGGCGTGATCGCCGACGGGTTCTCCATCATGTAGGTGAGCAGCGTGCGGAACAGCGTGTTGTAGAAATCGTCGACCTGTCGGTCCGCGCGGCACACCTCGACCGCGGCCTCCGCGTCGCGCGCGGCATAGGCGTCGAGCGCAGCGCGGACGAGGTCGGAGACCGTGCTGGCCATCGCCGGCAGGATGGTCAGCGGCTCGGAGGCGCGCATTTCGGTGAGCAGCGGCACGCGCTTGGCGATGTTCTTGGCGTAATCGCCGATCCGCTCGATCACGCCAGAGATCTTGAGCGCGGCGACCGCCTCGCGCAGATCGTCCGCCATCGGCGCGCGCAGCGCGATCAGGCGGATCACCTGGCGCTCGATCTCGGCCTCGAGCTCGTCGATCTTGCGATCGTCCTCGACGATCCGCGCGGCGGCATCCAGATCGGAGCGCGACAGCGCGCGGATGCTGTCGTTGATCGCGGCCTCGGCGCGGCCACCCATCTCGGAGACGAGCCCCCGGATCTGGCCGAGATCGGCATCGAACGCCTTTACCGTATGACCGGTCGTCGCCATCGCACTGGTCCCATCTCTCGCCGGCCGGCAATAGCCCGCAATGCGCCGGCGCGAAACCCGCGGACGCCACGTCGCGCGCTCTGCACGGGAAATG
>CAZZZX010000353.1:0-1989 GCA_964658585.1 uncultured Novosphingobium sp. | reverse complement strand
CGAGCGGCACCAGACCGAGCGCGGCGAAGCGGCCGCCGGGGGCGAGGCCATCCGCGAACAGCCGCAGCAGCGCGGGCAACCCCGGCACCGCCGGCGCCTCGCCCGGCTTGACTAGCAGGACGAGCGGCAGACGCGCCGGATAGCGGCCGCTCGCGATCGTCGCCGCATCGGGGGTCACGCCGTCGAGCGCGAGCGGCCTCAGCGTATCGGCATGACGGATCGCATCGGCATAGGCGACGATCCCGATCGCCCCGGGCGGCGCGCTCGCGACCGTGTCCGCGACCAGATCGGTCGCGACGCCGTGCGCGCGATAGACGCCGTCGCGGCGCACCGAGCGTGACCCGCACACGTCGCCGGCGGCGCGACAGCCGGGGCCGAGCAGCGTCTCGAAGAGGCCGTCGGCGAGCGCCGGGCGGGGTGTCGGTCCGTCGATCCGGATCGTGGCATCGGGTAGGCCGGTGCGAACCGCGTGCCATGTCGCCGCGGTGCCGGTGAGCGCGCGCCACAGATCGGCGCGGGTCAGCGCGGGCACGTCCGCGTCGCGCCGCGCGACCAGTACCAGCGCGCTCCAGCCGAACGGGATCGCCGCCACCTGCGCCACGCCGTCCGCGGTGCAGCGCGCGCGCTCGGCGGCGGTCATCGCGCGTGTCGCCGCGACCAGATCGGGATGGTGCGCGCCGAGCCCGCCGCAGAAGCGCGCGATCCCTGCGGCGCTGCCGCCGGCCTGGACGAGCGGCGCGATCGCATCCGCCTGCGCGCGCATGAAATCCTCCGCCACCGCCGCGGTGAAGGGCAGCGCCGCGCTCGCGCCGACCAGCCGGATCTGATGTGGCTCGGGGCCGCCCGGCCCGGCGCGCGAGCAGCCAGCGAGCAGCAGCAGCGCGATGGCGAGGGCGCGCATCACGACACGACCAGGCCGAGCCGCTCGCGGCGCAGCCAGCGCGCGATCATCAGCACCGCGACGCTCGCCAGCCCCGCCGCGAGGCCGATCCACACCCCGATCCCGCCCCAGTGCCAGCGGAAGGCGAGCAGCACCGCGGTGCCGAGCCCGATCACCCAATAGCCGGTCGCCGCGATCGCCATCGGCACGGTGGTGTCGTGCAATCCGCGCAGCATCCCGGCGCCGACCGCCTGCAGGCCGTCGAACAGCTGGAACCACGCCGCGACGGTGAGGAACGACACCGCCAGCGCGACGACGTGCGCCTGTGCGGGATCGTGGAGATCGAGGAACAGCCCGACCAGTGCGCGCGGCATCGTCAGCAGCACCGCCGCCAGCCCCGCCATCACCGCCAGCGTCAGCCCGATCACCACCCGCCCGGCACGCGCGATGCCGATCGGGTCGCCGCGGCCATAGGCGATGCCGATCCGCACCGTCGCCGCCTGCGCGAGCCCGAGCGGCAGCATGAAGCACAGCGACGCGAGCTGGATCGCGACCGCGTGCGCGGCGAGCTCGGCCGCGCCGATCGTGCCCTGCAGGAACACCGCGCAGTTGAAGATCGTCACCTCCAGCACCAGCGTCACCGCGATCGGCCCGCCCAGCCGCCAGATCTCGGCGAAGCGCCGCCAGTCGGGTCGCCAGACATGGCCGAACAGATGATAGCGCCGGAACCGCCGATGCCGCGTCACCACGGCGGCGAGGATCGCGAACATCAGCGTGTTGGACAACGCACTGCCCAGCCCCGCGCCGAACAGCCCGAGCCGCGGCAGCCCGAACCGGCCGAAGATCAGCGCGTAGTTGCCGATCGCGTTGGTGAACACCGCCGTCCCGCAGGCGACGAACGCCCAGCCCGGCCGCTGCTGCGCCGAAACGAAGGCGCGCAGCACCTGGTAGAGAAACAGCGGCAGCAGCCCGAGCATCATCGGATGGACCAGCGCGACGGCATCGTGCGCGAGCGCGGCATCCTGGCCGAAGGCGCGCAGGATCGGCTCGGCGCGCCACAGCACCAGCCACATCGGCAGCACCAGTGCGACCGCCGCCCACATCGCCTG
>CAZZZX010000352.1:0-3993 GCA_964658585.1 uncultured Novosphingobium sp. | reverse complement strand
GTGCGCAACTATGGCTCCGGCTTCTGGCGATCGGCGCTGGCCAACCCGGAGCGGCGCTGTCTCGTGCCAGTGACGTCGTTCAGCGAGTATGGACCCGGCGTCCCGGGCAAGGTGCCGCTCTATTGGTTCGACGTGCCGTCCCGGCCGATCTTCACGTTCGCAGGCGTCTGGCGGCCGAGCGACACCGGCCCGCTATTCGCTTTCCTCACGACGGAGCCCAACAGCCTGGTCGCGCCGATCCACCCGAAAGCGATGCCCGTCATCCTGCACGACGCGGACGAGGAGCGCTGGCTGTCCGCGCCGATGGACGAAGCGCTGGCGCTTGCCCAGCCGTTCCCGGCGCAGCTGATGACGGTGGCCCTGTGAATGACATCCGCGAGATGCTCGCCGCGGCGCTGCTCAACACCGTGATGGACGCGCATGTCGGCACCGATGCCGACGGCCTGTTGACCATTGACCCCGCGATCGTCCAGGAGGCGTTCGCGATCGCGTTGGCGACGATGCTCGAAGCCGATCCGCGTCTGACGACGCCGAAGTCGATCCGCGAGGCGAGCGAGAAGGTCGGGCAGCAGGTGCGGCTCTACGTCCGCGCGTTCCGCGAGCGCTACCAGGAGACCGGGACGAGGATCTGGAACGCTCATGCCGTGACACGGCAATGACGCCCGATCAGGAGCGGTGGGCCGAAGCGTTCCAGTCCTTGACATGCAGGACGGCGCTAATGCGCACGACAGCTCATCCAGGTTGATGACGTCAGTTTAACGGAACGCGGGCGTGTAGCCCGTGTTATGCTGCGGTGCCGCGTACAACGGATAGCCCGTCACCCATTATCAACGCGCTTCTGATGAGGATCACGCCATGAACCAGGAGCACGACAAAGAGCCTGCGTCTGCTCCCGAAAGCAACGCGATGATTGATATAATCGCCGCCAGTATCCATGAGCAGTTTGGCGCGTTAGGAGAGGCGGTCGTTCAGCAGCAGCTCGACGGTGCGGAAGGTAGCGCCCTCGTCATCTGGCAAGCTATCAGCAGTCGGCTTGCTGACCTGCAAGGCCGCCGCGAATAACGCGGATCGCAAATTCGACTCGGTCGCCAACTTGAACTTCGATCCGGTGAGGCGGCCCCGAGCCGTCACCGCGATCCTCTCCATGAGTGTTCGCAAGCCTAAGGGCATCGCTCACTGCATCTTGAAAATCGTCGTAGTCGCGGACCGTTTCCGCCCTACCATTCTCGAATACAACCACGACCTTTATCGCCATCGGTCCTCTCCAGTGGTCTACAGGCTACGTTCGGTACGTCCTGATGTTCCACGAAGGTCCGCCTGCACCACTGGAGCCACCAATTCGGCCGCGACCGCGACCAGCGGGTTCGGATTGAGCGCCGAAGGGCGTGTGGCATAAGGTTCGTGGCAAATGGGTGCGAGCATCGTACCGCCGCAAGCCCATCAATGGCGGTGTGAAGTATTGCGTCGGCAGCTACCGGGCTGGCGTACTGGTAAGCTCGCCGGCGCGTAGTTGTTTCGCCCGCTCAGCCAGCCTGATCGCCTCGTCGATTAGATCGGCACTGTGCCGAGGGTTACCACCCCTAGCAACGATGGCGACGCAGTTCTCAGCCTGCTGCTGAAGCTTTGCGGCACGCGCGCGCGCTCGACTCGATGTCGGTTTTGAAGCCATCGGCGGAAAAAACCAAAGGCGCTCCTTAAGTTCCGAAGAATTAGGAGCGCCGGTCCCTATCTGCGACAGTTGGCCTCCAATTGCCGACCGTCTGCCCGTGACGAGTGTCAGCTCGTCGGTGGCCGCGTGGGCGCGCGGTCATTCGTCCAGCCCGCCGGCGGTAGCATGAGGCGCTCTATCCCCGGACAGGCGGAACATCGGCAGCTGACGCTGTCGATCGAGGTGCTCGATCTGGCGGGCTGCCAGGCCGAGGTGGTCGGCGATGGCGGTGGCGCCGCGGAGCAGCAGCGGCGTCACCTTCACCGCCGCCGTCATGTGCGCGGTCATGTCGGCGCGATACTCGGCCGCGCACTCGGCGAGCGTGCGCGCTCCGCCGAGATGCACGTCGGGCCCGGTGTGTCCGTAGCACTCGGTCGCGATCAGCGCGGGATCGAGGTACGGCACGAGCCGAAGCCCCTCCGCCGGCTTGGTCACCGGCGCGATCGCGATGACGGCTGCGGCAATGATCGCGGCCAGTGCGCCACAAGCGATGGCTTTCGGCGGCGCGCGCCCGGGCGTGGCCGATCGTTTATCGGTCATTCATCTCTCCGATGTAGAGGGGTGCTGCTGGCCCGAGGCCTCGCCGAGTTCTCCCTGTCAGGAGGCGAGGTCTCGGGTCAGCGAACGGACTTCGGTAACGCCCCCGCTTGCGGGTAGGAGCCTGCGATGATCCCGCGATCTGAGGTCGAGCGTTGGCGCGTGCGCGAGGTCGAGGAGCGGGGATCGGCGGAAGCGTCTCGTGATGTCAGAACGGCCGACGCACATCGCGCGAAGGCAGATCAATACGCGACCGCAATCCAACGTGCCGAGGATGCCGCGAAGGAAGAGATCGGATTGGGGTTGCGAAAACCATAGCCCATGCGGAGATTGCAGGAGGGTATGCGCTCCCCATCGACCCGCGGAGATGACGAGCCTAGATCGAGAAGCTCATCCGGTGCTGCCTGGAAAACAGGAACGCCACGGACAGCCATGCGCCCGCGTCGTCACCGCATGGCGGTGGTGGACACGTCGTTGATACCGAAGACGTCTCGCGGTGAGCAAATCCGCATCTTGGCGAGCGCGCTCGTAGCGGAGTTCGCCGCCGGCGCCGCTGAGATCGCTCAATGCCAAATCGATGAGGCGGTCGATGCGGCGACGTCGCTGACCTGGCAAGAGATTCTGAGCGCCATCAGTTGCGTAAACCGCCGCTGATGACCTTGAGCACCAGGACGTCCGAGCCGTCTTTCTCCAATGCGATCGATGTCGGCAGCGGTCCGGTTTGTCGGCGGTCGCGGCCGAGATCGTCCGCCGGTCGCAGGGCTTCGCGGGTTGCCATCACCAGGCCGTCGATTTGCTCGGGACGTGGGACACGCCTGCCGTCCGCATAAACCATCATAACCTTTTCGCTCACCGCCTTATACCCCTGGCTGCGTTTGGCAGTTCGACGACCTGCGTTATCATGCGCCGATGCACGACGCGTACGAGGCCACTCAGCTTGATCAGTATCAAGCTCTGGAGCCGCGGATCGGTGCGGACGTCCGGACGCCTTAAACTACCGCAGAAATGATGCGCTAGCCCTGCATATGGAGGTAGCTCGGATCGAACCCGGCGAATTGCTGCAGCTTCGCTAGATCCAGGATGACGACCTTGCTCCGTTGGAAATTGAGCGCTCCTTCCTCGCGAAGGAGTCTGAGAACCCGGTTGACGTGAACAGGCGTGAGACCGAGAGCGTCACCCAACTCCGCCTGGCTTAAGGGACAATCGAAGCCGGTGTCGGTCGCCGCGGACACGTTCTTTAGCCGTGCATGGAGCTCGCACATGAGGTGCGCTACTCCCTGCGCTGCATCCCGGCGTCCGAGGTTTACGATCCAGGCACGCAAGACACCCTCGTCGATCAAGCTGGCGAACCACAGAGCCTTTGCGATGGCAGGGCGGCCGGCCAGTTCGTCCATCTTGTTTCGAGAGATGTAGGCCACGTCGACGGGCCCGAGAGCGCCAATGCCATGATCCATGCGCTTCAGCATCGTGATATGCGCGTCGCAGAAGTCGCCGGGCAGCAGGAATGCCGTGATCTGGCGTTTTCCGTCGGGGAGGATCTTGTACCGGGCCGCCCATCCCGAGATCATCAGATGAACGTGGTTCGGTTGCTCCCCATCCGAGATTACGTCCCGCTTGGAGCCGACATGCCGGATGTCGTCGCCCAGCGTTTGGAGAAGTGCCCGATCGTCCGGCTCAAGCGGTGCCAGCCACTGCAGGCGGTCGATGAATGCATGGTTCATCGGTCAATACTAACATAGATCAAATCG
>CAZZZX010000351.1:0-3993 GCA_964658585.1 uncultured Novosphingobium sp. | reverse complement strand
TGGCGGAAAGGTGACTGCCATAGCCTGCGACATCCGCTCGCCCGACGCGATCGCCCGGATGGTGGACCGGATCTGGGCGGATGGCGCACTGACCGGGCTGGTCAACAACGCCGCGGGCAACTTCATCAGCCGCACCGAGGATCTCTCGACGCGCGGGTTCGATGCGATCGCGGATATCGTGTTCAGGGGCACGTTCTACGTCACCCTCGATATCGGCAAGCGGCTGATCGCGGAGGGGCGGACGGCGTCGTTCCTGTCGATCCTCACCACCTGGGTTTGGAACGGCTCGCCCTTCACCGTGCCGTCTGCAATGTCGAAGGCGGGGATCAACGTGATGACGCAGAGCCTGGCGATGGAATGGGGGCGTTACGGCCTGCGTTTCAACGCGATCGCGCCAGGCGCCTTCCCGACCAAGGGGATGAGCGAGCGGTTGTCGCCCGGCGGCGCGTCCGGGGGCGGGATGGCGCGCGGCAATCCGATGGGTCGGGTCGGGCAAATGCACGAGATCGGCAATCTCGGCGTGTTCCTGATGGCACCCGGCGCGGAATGGGTGAACGGCCAGACGATCGCGATCGACGGCGCCGGCTATCAGGCCAATGCCGGCAATTTCTGGTCCGCCCTGTCACCGCTCGACGACCGCCAATGGGCGGAGATGGCAGCCATGATCCGAGGCGCGAACCAGCACGACAAGGCGGAGAGGACGGCATGATCCACCACCCCTATGGCGACCACCCCTATCTCAACGGCCATCATGCGCCGAACCGGTTCGAGGCCCATGCCCCTGATCTGTTCGTCGAGGGCGAGATCCCGCGCGATCTGGCGGGCGTCTTCTACCGCAACGGGCCCGAGCCGCTCTACCCGACGCGCGGCGACGAGTATCACTGGTTCGACGGCGACGGCATGGTCTACGCCTTCTTCATCGAGGACGGACGCGTCGCGATGCGCAACCGCTGGGTGCGCACCGAGAAGTTCGAGCTGGAGCGGGCGGCGGGCGAACGGCTGTTCGGCGTGTTCGGCAACCCCGCGACGCAGCACCCCTCGGTCGCCGGCAAACGCTACAACACCGCGAACACGAACATCATCCTGCACGGCGGCAAGCTGCTCGCTCTGATGGAGGGGGCGCCAGCCGTCGCGCTCGATCCGCGCGACCTGTCGACGATCGGCGAGGAGCATTATGGCGGCATCATCACCAGCACCTTCTCGGCGCACCCCAAGCTCGATCATGCAACCGGCGAGCTCATCAACATCGGCGCGATGATCCACGGACCGACGGGCGCCGCAGAGCTGCGCTACGACGTGATCGACGCAGCCGGCCGGGTGATCAAGACCGAGTTTATCCCGGTGCCGCACATGAGCCTGATGCACACCTTTTTCGTCACCGAAAACTGGGTGGTGTTCCCGGTCCTGCCGATCGACGTGGACATGCGCCGTGCGATGCGAGGCGGTCCGCCGACGGCGTGGGTGCATGACCGGCCCTCGAAGCTCGCGGTGATGCCGCGCGCGGGCACGGCAGCGGACATACGCTGGTTCGAGCATCAACCGCGCCACATGTTCCACGAGCTCAACATGTGGGAGGAGGACGGCAGGATCGTCGCCGACGTCGCCGCCGCGAACGGCACCGCTCTGTTCCCCGACGAACATGGCAACCGCCTTACCCACGCCCAGGCGCGGCAGAATCTGCGTCGTTGGACGATCGACCTCGCCGCCAACACAGATGTGATCCGCGAGGAGGTGCTCAACGAGCGCGACATCCAATTCCCGCGTCCCGACGATCGATCGGTGACACGCGCGAGCCGCCAGGGGTTCGGCAACATCAACCTGCAATCGGTCGACGGGCGCGTCGATGGCATGGATGCCGCGATCCGTTTCGATACGCAGAGCGGCGTGGAGGATATCTTCCATTTCGGCGCGGGTGCTGCGGTCGGCGAGGTGGTGTTCGCGCCACGGATCGGTGCCGCCGGCGAGGCGGACGGCTATGCCATGGCTCTGGTCCACCCCGCCGACAGCCCGACCAGCCAGCTCGCCATCTTCGATGCCGCCAACCTCGCCGCGGGACCGCTCGCCCGCGTGCACATCCCGTTCCGCGTGCCCAGCGGCTTCCATTGCAACTATTATTCCGCCGACAGCGCGCTCCATCGCCAGGCGCTCGCCGCATGACCGGCAGCAGGCAATGGCATCTCGCGGGGCATCCGCGCGGCCGCCCGATCGCGGATGGCGATCTGGTGCTCAAGACGGTCGAGATCGGCGATCCGGCGCCGGGCGAGATGCTGCTCAGGACGCGCTGGCTTGGGTTCGACCCGGCGCAGAAGGGCTGGATGGAGAATATCGCCGATTATGTCGCGCCGCTCGCGATCGGCGACGTGATGCGCGGCTCGGCGATCATCGAGGTCGTGGCATCGAACGACGGCAGGCATCCGGTCGGCGCGCTGCTCGCCGGGCAGACCGGCTGGACCGAATATCTCCTCCACGATGGCGAGGGCTTGGCCCAGGTCGAGCCGAGCCTGCCGCCGACCGCGATGCTGTCGATCCTCGGCACCACGGGGATGACGGCGTGGTGCGGGCTGTTCAAGATCGGCCGCCCGATCGCCGGCGACACGGTGCTGGTGTCGGGCGCGGCGGGAGCGACGGGATCGATCGTCGGGCAATTGGCGAAGATCGCGGGTTGCCGGGTGATCGGCATCGCCGGCGGCGCGGAGAAATGCGCCTGGCTGGTCGACGAAGCCGGCTACGACGCTGCGATCGACTACAAGGCCGGCGATCTTCGCGCGCGCCTGAAGGAACTGGCGCCCCATGGTGTCGACGTGATCTTCGACAATGTCGGTGGCACGATCCTCAACGACATGCTCGGCCACATCGCCACCGGTGCGCGCGTCGTGATCTGCGGTGGCATCTCGCGCTACGAGACGGGCACGATGCCGGCCGGGCCACAGAATTATTTCAATCTGGTGTTCCGCCGCGCCTCGATGGCGGGTTTCATCGTGATCGACTGGAAATCGGAGTTCCCCGGCATCCGCAAGCGCCTCGCCGCCTTGGTGCAGGACGGGCGGCTGGCCTATCGCGAGGATATCCAGCACGGCTTCGAGAACGCGCCGAAGACGCTCCAGCGGCTGTTCAGCGGCGACAACAGGGGCAAGCAGATATTGGCGCTGGCGTGACCGGGGGGGTGTTCGAGGACGTCAGGGTCGCGGTCGCCGACGGGATCGGCACGCTGACGATCGACCGCGGCGATGGCCGCAACGCGCTCCGCCCCGACAGCCTGCGCGAGATATGCGCCGCGATGGACCGGTTGATCGGGGACGCCGATGTGCGCGTCATCCTCCTGGCGGCAGCCGGCAGGCATTTCTCGGCGGGCGCCGATTTCGCATTTCTCCAGCAGCTCACGACCATGCCGGCGGTCGACATCCGGGACCAGATCTATAGCGCGTTCCAGGGCGCCGCGCGTCGCATCTGGACGTGTCCGAAGCCGACGCTCGCGGCGATCGGCGGCGCGGCGGTCACGGTCGGGTGCGAACTCGCGCTGGCGTGCGATTTTCGGATCGTCGCGCCCGATGCGTTCTTCCAGGAAAGCTGGATCAAGCTGGGCATCCTGCCGCCGCTGGGCGGCCTGTTCCTGCTGCCGCATCTGATCGGGCTCGGCCGCGCCAACGAGATGGTGCTGACCGGTCGCGCGGTCGCCGCCGACGAGGCGGTCGCGATCGGGCTTGCGGCGCGCAAGGCAGAGAGCGCCGAGGCGTTGATCCCCGCCGCCCGCGCGTTCGCGATCGAACTCGCCGCCCTGCCGCCGCTTGCCTACCGCGCGGCCAAGGAAGGCGTCCATCGCGGGCTCGAATCCTCGATGGACAAGGAATGGGCGACCAACCTGCTCGCCCAGAGCCTGCTGCTTGGAACCGAGGACTTCCGCGAGGGGCTGGCGGCGGTCCGGGAGCGCCGCGCGCCGATCTTCGCGGGGCGCTGACCCGGCCTCGTGGCGGTCAGCGCGCCAGCCAGTCTTCC
>CAZZZX010000350.1:0-3994 GCA_964658585.1 uncultured Novosphingobium sp. | reverse complement strand
CGAACGGTTGGGGCTGGCCCACGAAGGCGCGCGGCCCGCCCCAGGCGCCCGGCCAGCGATAGAAGATCTGGGTGCCGACCTTGGCGAGCTTGGTCAGCGTATCGCGCCAATAGGGCACCACCCAGTCGGTATGATAATGGGTCGCGGTGCCGACTGCGGCATCGACATAGCCGGACAGCGCGGCATCCGCGATTTCCCTGGCACGCCGCCACGCCTCGGGTCGCGGCGGCCGGCCGAGCGAACCGTCGCAGGTGAAGGTGAACTGGCAGCCGGTCGCCCGCTCCGCGCCCTGGAAGACGACGCCGCACACGGTCTTGGGAAAGGCGGGATGGCGCAGCCGGTTGAGCACCACCTGCGCGACCGCCTGCTCGCCAGTCTTGTCGTCGCCCGCCTCGTAGAGCGCGGCGGCGGCGAGGCAGGTCAGCGCCGAATCGCGATCGACCGCGCTGCCGGCATAGACGAAATGTGCCGGGACGGGCGGTTTGCCGGCGGCGAAGGGCACCAGCGCGTTGGAGATGCGCGCCTGATCCGCGGTGAGATCGGCGAGCACCGTCGGCTGCACGGGCGGCGGTGGTGTGGCGGGCAGCGGCGGCAGCGACGAGGGTGCCGCCGATGCGATGCGGCGGCCGGCGGCAGGCGATGCGACCGGTGCGGTGCCGCGCATCAGACCGATCCCGGCAAGCGCGGCGACGCCCAGAAAGGCGATCAGCATGATCGCGATCGCCGCGCGCCGCGCCCGTCCGCGACCGCCCGTCCGGTCCTCGCTCGCCACGATCGTCGCCATGGCGCGCGGCCTTAGCCGATCGCATCGCGGAAGGCGACCGTCGCCGCCGGCCCTACTTCTCCGCCGCGCCCAAGCTGCTATGCGCGGCCGATGCCCGCCCGTGTCCTGCTCCCCCCGCGCCCGTCCTTGCCGGTCCGCCGCGCGCCGATCCGCGCGACCGCGTCCGCCCCGTCGTGCTGAGCGGGATGCTCGCCGCCGCCCCCGTCCTGTTCGTGCTGATCTGGTCGACCGGGTTCGTCGCCGCACGGCTCGCGATGCCCCATGCCGATCCGCAGCTCTTCCTCGCGGTCCGCATGGTGGCGACCGCGGCGGCGCTGGCGGCGGCGGCACTCGTGACGCGCGATCGCTGGCCGCGCGGGCGGCGGCTGGCGGCGCATCTGCTCGTCGGTACGCTGCTCCCCGGCTTCTATCTGTGCGCGAGCTGGTGGGCGGTTCAGAACGGGATGCCGGCGGGGATCATGTCGCTGCTCGGCGCGCTCCAGCCGTTGCCGATCGCGCTGCTCTCGTTCCTGCTACTCGGCGAGCGGCTGAGCGGACGCGCCGCGATCGGCATCGCGGTCGGCGTGACCGGCGTCGCGCTGGTGCTGCTGCCGGTGCTCGAACGCGGTGGCGGCGGGCTCTCGATCGTGCCCGCCGCGCTCGGCATCGCTGCCGTGGTGGCGATGGCGGCGGGCACGCTGCTCCAGCACGCCCGTCTCTCCGCCGATCCGCTGTGCGCGGGAGTCGCGGTGCAGAACTTCTCGGGTGCTGCGATCGGCCTGGCCGGATGGGCGCTGGTCGGGACGTCGCACTGGGACGGCTCGGCGGCGCTGTGGGAGGCGATGGCATGGTCGGTGCTGGGGCTGTCGATCGGCGGGCTGCTGCTGCTCGCCTGGCTGGTACGCCATCAGGGCGCGACGCGGGTGAGCACGCTGCTGCTGCTGGTCCCCGCGCTCGCCGCGGTCGAGGCTTGGGCGCTGTTCGGCGAACGGCTGGTGCCGCTCCAGCTGCTCGGCTTCGTGCTGGCGCTGGGCGGCGTGCTGCTCGCGCGGATGCGGCCGCGCGAGACGGTGGCGGAGCCGGCCTAGACAAAACCCGGGCGCTCCCGCACCAGTCGCGCGATGCACGCCATCCTCCCCGCCATCGCCGCCTGGATCGTCTCGGTGATCGCCGCGGGCGGCTATTGGGGTGTCGCGCTGCTGATGGGGATCGAGAGCGCCTGTGTGCCCCTGCCGTCCGAGATCATCATGCCGTTCGCGGGCTATCTGGTGTCGCTCGGTCAGCTGAACCTGATCGGCGTCGCCACCGCGGGCGCGATCGGCTGCAATCTGGGCTCGATCCCCGCCTATCTCGCGGGCAAGCATGGCGGCCGCGCGGTGGTGCTGCGCTATGGTCGCTGGCTGCTGATCGGCCCGGACGAGCTCGATCGCGCCGAGCGCTTCTTCGCGCGGTTCGGCGCGCCGGCGGTGCTGATCGGGCGGCTGCTGCCGGTGATCCGCTCGATCATCGCGGTCCCTGCCGGGATCGCGCGGATGCCGCTGGTGCCGTTCCACGTCTATACGTTCGTCGGCTCGTGGCCGTGGTGCTTCGTGCTCGCGCTGATCGGCAAGCATCTCGGCGCCGCCTGGGATCACGATCCGAAACTGCACGCGATCATGGACAAGGCCAATATCGTGGTGGTCGTCGCGGTACTGGCGGCGGGGGCCTTCTATATCTGGCACCGCGTGCGGGGATTGCGCCGGGGCTGAACCCCCGGGCGCACGCTTCAGGCAGGCGCTCGCCGCAGCCCCGCCTAGCAAAAGCCGCGCCGCTCGCCTATGTGCGCGCGCTTCGATGGCCACCACTCTTCCCTCCCCGCCCAAGGTCGGCATGGTGTCGCTCGGCTGCCCGAAGAACCTCGTCGACTCCGAGCGCATTCTCGGACGGCTGCGCGCCGACGGCTATGCGATGTCGCCCGATTATGCGGGCGCCGACGTCGTGCTGGTCAATACCTGCGGCTTCCTCGACAGCGCCAAGGCGGAGAGCCTGGAAGCGATCGGCGAGGCGATCGCGGAGAACGGACGCGTCATCGTCACCGGCTGCATGGGCAAGGAGGCCGAGACGATCCGCGCGCGCTTCCCCGGCGTGCTCGCGGTCACCGGCGCGCACGAGTACGAGCAGGTCGTCGGCGCGGTCCACGACGCCGCGCCGATGCCGCCGAGCGCCTTCCTCAACCTCGTCCCGGAGCGCGATCTCAAGCTGACGCCCCGCCACTACAGCTATCTCAAGATCTCCGAGGGCTGTAACCACCGTTGCTCGTTCTGCATCATCCCGGCGTTGCGCGGCGACTTGGTCAGCCGCCGCCCCGACGCGATCCTGCGCGAGGCCGAGCGCCTGGTCGCGGCCGGCACGCGCGAGCTGCTCGTCATCAGCCAGGATACCTCGGCCTATGGACTCGATCTGCGCCACGCCGATTATCCGCTGAAAGGCGGCGGATCGGTTCGAGCACACATGACCGATCTCGCCGCCGCGCTCGGCCGGCTGGGGGCTTGGGTTCGCCTCCATTACGTCTATCCCTATCCGCACGTCGATCGCGTCGTCCCGCTGATGGCGGACGGGCTGGTGCTGCCCTATCTCGACATCCCCTTCCAGCACGCCGCGCCCGCGGTGCTCAAGGCGATGAAGCGCCCCGCCAACGAGGCCAGAGTGCTCGAGCGCATCGCCGGCTGGCGTGCGGTCTGCCCCGATATCGCGATCCGCTCGACCTTCGTGGTCGGCTTTCCCGGCGAGACCGAGGCGGATTTCGAGTATCTGCTCGACTGGCTCGACGAGGCGCAGCTGGATCGCGTCGGCGCGTTCCGCTTCGAGCCCGTCGAGGGCGCCGCCGCCAACGACCTGCCCGGCGCGGTGCCCGAGCCGCTCAAGGAGGAGCGCTATGCCCGGCTGATGGCGAAGACCGCGGCGATCTCGGCGGCGAAGCTGCAGGCGAAGATCGGCCGCACGCTCGACGTCATCATCGACGCGGTCGACGGGGACGGCGCCACCGGCCGCTCGCAGGCGGACGCGCCAGAGATCGACGGCGAGGTCCATCTGCGCGATGCCGGACATCTCGCGATGGGCGATATCGTGCGCGTGCATGTCGAGGACGCCGACGAGCATGACCTGTTCGGGGTAGCGGTCGGCTAGCAACCCGCGTCAGCCGGTCGCCGGCAACGACGAAAGCGGCGGCCGTCTGCGCTGATCCAGCGCGAT
>CAZZZX010000349.1:1606-3997 GCA_964658585.1 uncultured Novosphingobium sp. | reverse complement strand
GAAGCGCAGGCCGACCTGGTGGGCCGTGCCGAGGTGGTCGCTACAGCGCAACGGATTGGCGAGCGTCTGATTGCGATCGCCGGCGAGCAGCACGCGGTCCCATTGACGCTCGGTCTCGCGCCCACGCGGGTCGATGCCCTGCTACGCAGCTTGCGCTTGCTGATCGACAATGGGGCGCGCGGTATCGGGGATGCGAGCCTGGGCACCGCAAACCTAATCTTCCTGGCGCTAAAGAGTCTTGAACTCGACCGGCTCGTCACTGACGGTGAACGGGACCACACGTTTTTCGTGGTCGAGGAACCCGAGGCCCATCTTCACCCGCATGTCCAACGGCTCGTCTATCGTTATTTCCTCGGGAATACTGGGGATGACGAGGAGGATAGGCCGCCACTCACAACAATCCTCACGACGCACTCACCGCATATCGCCAGCGTCACTCCGATCCGTTCGATCGTGCTTCTGCGCCATGACGTCAGCGAGGAGACGACGATAGCGGTTTCAACCGCGAAGGCGCCGCTTACGGAGCGAGATGAGGCGGACCTGCAGCGCTACATCGACGTCAGCCGCGGCGAAATCTTCTTCGCACGCGGCGTGATTCTGGTTGAGGGCGATGCCGAGCGATTTCTCATCCCCGCCTTTGCGGAGGCGCTGGACATCCCGCTCGACATTTTGGGCATCACCGTGTGCTCGGTGAGCGGCACGAACTTCACTCCCTATGTGAAGCTGCTGGGGCCCCAGGGGCTGAACATCCCGCACGTCATCCTGACCGATCGTGATCCGAACGGCACCAACCCGCCACTCGTCAGGCGACGATTGATCAATATCCTCTCGCTCCTGGAGACAGGCGTGAACTACGTGCCTCTGGATGCGGACGCGATGATCGCTCGCGCCGAACCATTCGGCTACTTCGTCAACGGCAACACCCTCGAGCCCGAGCTTTTCATCGGCGGAATGGCAGAGGCCATGCAGGAGGTTATCGAACAAGAGCTACCCATCAACCAGACGACGCGCGACCTGGTGCAGAGCTGGGTGGACGATACCGATGACCTCGACGAGGAGCGCCTGATCAAGCTCATCGAGCGCATTGGAAAAGGCCGCTTCGCACAAGCGCTCGCTCCCCACGTCAGCGATGAGGCGTGCCCGGATTACATTCGGCAAGCGTTGGAGCATATCCGCGATGCCGTTTCGTAGCGTCAGCGCCGCATATCTCGCCCAGGCGGCCGACCTGGCTGGCAATCCGGGCCAGCAGGCGGCTTACGACTCGACCGGCCATTGCGTCGTTCTGGCCGGCCCAGGCAGCGGCAAGACCAAGACGTTGGTGCTCAAGCTGGCCCGGATCATGGCAGAGGATGTGCGCACGCCGCGCGGCGCCGCCTGCATCACCTACAGCCAGGAGTGCGCACGCGAGCTAACGCGACGTCTGGAGCGGTTGGGGCTTCGTGAGGCACCGAACCTGTTCATCGGCACGGTTCACGGCTTTTGCCTGCGGCATCTCCTCATGCCTTATGCGCGTCTCGCCAATCTGCCCGTGCCCTTCCCGCTCGCCCTTGCAACCCAGCGGCAGAGCGAACAGGCGATGAAGCGGGTCGGCGATCGACTCTTCGGCGTGGGGCATCCCAACAAACCGATGGATCTGGGACGCCATCGGCGGTCGATCCTCGATCGCGGCTCGATCGCGTGGACGAGCGAAGAAGAGCTGGCCGCATGGGCGGAAGAGTATGAGGCCGAGTTGCGTGGAATGGGCCTGATTGACTTCGACGATCTCGTAATTTTCGGGCAACGGCTGGTGTCGGAGCATGACTGGGTACTCCCCTTGCTTCAGGCAAAATTTCCGGTCCTGGCGGTCGATGAATATCAAGATCTCGGAGTGGCGCTGCACCGTATCGTCAAGCGCATGGCCTTCGATGGCGGCGTTCGGCTCTTTGCCGTGGGAGACTCGGACCAGTCGATCTACGGCTTTACAGGCGCCGACGGCTCGCTGCTGCAGGAGCTCGCGGAGCGGGACGACGTAGAGCGGGTCCAGCTCCAACTCAATTATCGCTCGGCCTCGCAGATTGTCAGCGCCTCTGAATTGGCGCTTGGCGAGGTGCGTGGGTACGTCTCGAGCGAGCCGGATCGGCAAGCGGTGATCGCGTTCGTTGAGTGCGACGATGGGCTCGAAGGGCAGGCGGCGCACGCCGTGGCTGAAATAATTCCGGCGGCGCTGGCCGAGAAGCCCGGCCGCGCTTTGGGTGACATCGCCATCCTGTACCGGGATTATCGCACCGGCGACGTCGTCGCCGAGGCCGCGGCTGCGGCAGGCCTCGACTTCATCCGCGTCGATACAGCCGCGCCATATCGCAAGGTGGCGCTGACAAGCTGGATCGAGGATTGCGCAGCCTGGTGCGCCGA
>CAZZZX010000349.1:0-1596 GCA_964658585.1 uncultured Novosphingobium sp. | reverse complement strand
CAATTACGCGGATTGCTTGACCGGTGGCTTGGCTTTCACCGCACCCGCCTCGCAGAGGCCGAATCCCGCGGCGAGGCCCAGCGGCTGACCAAGCTCCTATGGTCGCTGCGGACCGACGATGGGTTGGCGCGGGACTTCGTCGGCGCGCTACGGGTGGGAATGCTCGACGCGCTGATGACGGCAGAGCCAAGCCTTGCCGATCAGCGCGAGCAAGTGGTGCGCATGTCAGCGGCGCTCGCTGTCGGTGGCACGCTCGCCGACTTGGATTTGGCGAGCCTCGGTGGACGCGATGGGTCGCCTCTCCATCTGAATTTGTTGACGCTGCACTCCGCAAAGGGCTGCGAATATGACGTCGTGATCATGGTGGGGCTCGATCTGGGCGGTTTGCCGTGGCGGAACGAGTTGCCGGCGGCGCGACGCGAAAGCCGAAGGCTGTTCTATGTTGGGCTGACCCGGGCTCGTGACGAAATCCACATGCTGTATTCCGGCTACGTCGATACGCGCAGCGGAAGGATGTATTGGGGCCGCTCGCCGTTCCTGAACGAACTTGAAGCGCGCATGGAGGAGGCCGAGGGCGAGTAAACTATGCTGTCATTCCGTGAAGCGCAGGCTGTCGAAGACCTGGCCGATCTTTTCTACGATTTCCTTCCCGGCAGTGGGAACACTCGCACGGCGTTTCCGCTTGCGGCCGCCCAGGCTGGCGTCGGCGAGCTATGGATTCCAGGGAGCAAGCGGCCGGCGATCGTCCAGCTGTTAACTGCCACTCTCGAACAACGCCGGTCGCTTTTCACGAAGCTCATCGTCGCGATCGTTCGACAGGCGATGACCTATCGGCGCGGCAAGGGGAATCCCTTGACCCGCGCCGACATCGATCGCCTGAACGCGCTCCTTCCGGGCGTACAATTCAAGATTCCCGAATTGCTCGATCCCGGCTTCCTAAGCAGCTTTGGCCAGCCCAAGACGGAGGAGCCTTCCTCACAAGCGGCGACGGTGCTGAGCGAGGCAAAGGCGCAGGAGCTCGCGACGCTTCTGATCGAGATCACCAAACTTGATCCCCAAACCCGGGGGCTCCGGTTCGAGGGCTTCCTCAACGAATTGTTCGCCGGGTTCGGGCTTGCGCCACGCGGCGCCTTTCGGATCGTGGGAGAGCAGATCGATGGCAGCTTCAGGCTGCAGGGCCACACCTATTTGGTGGAGGCCAAATGGCACGGACCGCAGATTGGCTTTGCCGATTTAATGACGTTCTCAGGAAAGGTATCGGGCAAGGCGGCTTGGTCACGCGGGCTGTTTGTCAGTAACTCCGGATTTACGGCCGAAGGGCTGGAGGCGTTTTCTCGAGGGCGACAAACCAATCTCATCTGCGCCGATGGGCTCGATCTGTACGAAGTGCTGTCGCGCAAAGTGTCGCTGATCGACGTGCTAGAAGAGAAGTCGCGTCGCGCGGCTGAAACAAATCGGGCCTTCGTTGCCGTGCGCGATCTGAATCTTCTAGGTGGTTGAACGGTGGCGGCCCACGGGAGGAGTATGGGGGGGTGACGGTACTTTCGAATTGAGTGGCGAAGCTAGCCCGGCAGCCGGAACTGGGTCCGAGAGTCA
>CAZZZX010000348.1:0-4010 GCA_964658585.1 uncultured Novosphingobium sp. | reverse complement strand
CGCACCCACTTCTTGGCTTCAAGATCCTTGTAGTGGGTGAAGAAATGCTCGATCTGCTGCATCACGATATCGGGCAGGTCGCCCTTCTCGCCGACATCGCTGTAATAGGGGAAGGTCTTGTCGTCGGGCACGGTGACGAGCTTCTCGTCGCCGCCCGCCTCGTCCTCGAGCCGGAGCACCGCGATCGGGCGGACGCGTACCACGCTGCCCGGCACGAACGGCGAGCGCGCCACCACCAGCGCGTCGAGCGGATCACCGTCGGGCGACAGGGTATGCGGCACGAAGCCGTAGTTCGCCGGATAGCGCATCGGCGTATGCAGGATGCGATCGACGAACAGCGCGCCCGACTTCTTGTCGAACTCGTACTTCACGGGCTCGCCGCCGACGGGCACCTCGATGATGACGTTGAGCTCGTGGGGCGGATTGTTCCCGATCGGGATGAGATCGATGTTCATGGGGCCGCGACATAGCCGTGCGCGGGCGGGGGCGACAAGCGGGCTTTTGTGCGTGTGCGAAGGTTATTTGTTGTTTGGATGTTTTGGATTAGGACGCCGCCCCCATGAGCCGGGCCGATATTCCCCAGCGTATTCGCGGGACGCAGGACATTTTTCGGGACACCGCACGTCGCCATGCGAAGGTGACGGATACGTTCGCTCGTGTCTCGCGCCTGTACGGGTTCGAGCGCGTCGAGGTGCCGGTGTTCGAGGCGACCGCGGTGTTCGCACGCTCGATCGGCGAGACCACCGACGTCGTCTCGAAGGAGATGTATTCGTTCGAGGATCGCGGCGGCGATTCGGTGACGCTGCGGCCGGAGTTCACCGCGGGCATCTGCCGCGCTTATCTGGGCGAGGGCTGGCAGCAGTATGCGCCGCTCAAGCTGGCGACGCACGGCCCGGTGTTCCGCTACGAGCGGCCGCAGAAGGGACGCTACCGCCAGTTCCACCAGATCGACGCCGAGGTGATCGGCGCGGCCGAGCCGCAGGCGGACGTCGAATTGCTGGCGATGGCCGACCAGTTGCTCGCCGAGCTGGGGATCGAGGGCGTAACGCTCCAGCTCAACACGCTGGGCGATGCCGAGACGCGCGATGCGTGGCGGACCGCGCTGGTCGCTCATTTCGAAGCGCATCGCGACGCGCTGAGCGAGGACTCGCTGGTCCGGCTCGCCAAGAACCCGATGCGCATCCTCGATTCCAAGGATCCGCGCGACCGTCCGATCGCCGACGCCGCGCCTGGGATCGACGCCCATATGTCGGCGGAAGCGGGCGCGTTCTTCGAGGCGGTGACGCGCGGTCTCGACGCGGCGGGCGTCACGTGGACGCGCAACGCCCGGCTGGTGCGCGGTCTCGATTATTACCGCCACACTGCCTTCGAGTTCGTCACCGACCGCTTGGGCGCACAGGGCACGGTGCTGGCGGGCGGGCGCTATGACGGACTGATCGAGGCGCTCGGCGGCCCAGCGACGCCGGGCGTCGGCTGGGCGGCGGGGATCGAGCGGTTGGCGATGCTGATCGAGGCGCCGGCCGAAGAGATGTTGGAGATCGCAGTCGTCGCTGAGACCGAAAAAGCGGCCTCAGCTGTCCTCCGACTGACTGCCAAGTTGAGAAATGCGGGCTTTGTAACGGAGCCATTTCTATCGGGCAGTCCAAAAAAGCGTTACGATAGAGCGCTCAAACGAGAGCCGGCTTACATCATCTCCTATAGCCAGCGTGGCGAAGGGTTCGCGCGGACGAGCAAGCCGCTTCGGGGTGGCGTGATTGCAGAGGACCGGCTCCGACCGCTGCTCGAAGAGTATGACGAGATCGCATGACCACCATCACGGCCGAGCGCATCGCCCAGATCGAGGGGCGGCGGGACGAGCTGGCGGCGTCGATGGCGCGCGGCGATCTCGCCGCGGACGAGTTCGTCCGGCTCTCCAAGGACTATGCCGAAATCGAGCCGGTTGCGCAGGCCGCCGCCGAGGTTCGCCGGCTGCGCGCCGAACTCGATGTGCTCGGCCTCATGGAGGGCGATGCCGATCCCGAGATCCGTGCGATGGCCGCGGATGAGGCGGCGGACATCCGCGACCGGCTGCCGCTCGCCGAGCGCCGGCTCGCGCTCGCGCTCCTGCCGCGCGACGCCGCGGACGAGCGCTCCGCGATCCTCGAGATCCGCGCGGGCACCGGCGGCGACGAGGCGGCTTTGTTCGCGGGCGATCTCTACCGCATGTACCAGCGCTATGCCGAGACGCGCGGCTGGCGGGTCGAGCTGATGAGCGCGAGCGCGGCGGAGCTCGGCGGCTTCAAGGAGGTCGTCGCCAGCGTCACCGGGCAGGGCGTGTTCGCGCACCTCAAGTTCGAGAGCGGGGTCCATCGCGTCCAGCGCGTCCCCGTGACCGAGAGCGGGGGACGCATCCACACGTCTGCCGCCACCGTCGCGGTGCTGCCCGAGGCGGAGGAGGTCGATGTCCGGATCGACGAGGCGAAGGATCTGCGGATCGACGTCTATCGCTCGTCCGGCCCCGGCGGTCAGTCGGTCAACACGACCGACAGCGCGGTCAGGATCACGCATCTGCCGAGCGGGCTCGTCGTCATCCAGCAGGACGAGAAGAGCCAGCACAAGAACAAGGCCAAGGCGCTCAAGGTGCTGCGCGCGCGGCTCTACGAGGCCGAGCGCGCGCGGCTGGCGGATGCGCGCGCGGGGACGCGGCGTTCGATGGTCGGCTCCGGCGACCGCTCGGAGCGTATCCGCACCTACAACTTCCCGCAGGGCCGGGTGACGGATCACCGCATCAACCTGACGCTGCACCGCCTGCCCGAGATCCTCGAGGGCCAGATGGCCGATCTGGTCGGCGCGCTGATCTCGGAGGACGAGGCGAGCCGGCTGGCGCAGCTGGATGCCGCCTGACGGCACGCGCACCGCGCTCGCCGAAGCGACGCGACGGCTCGCGGAGACCAGCGCGACCCCGCGGCTCGATGCCGAGCTGCTGATGGCGCACGCGCTCGGTATCGCCCGCGACGCGCTGCTGCTCGGCGCCGATCGCGCGGCGGCGCCGGGTTTCGACGCGCTGGTCGCGCGGCGCGCGGCGGGTGAGCCGGTCGCCTATCTGGTCGGTGCGCGCGATTTCTGGGACATGACGCTCCGGGTCTCGCCCGCGGTGCTGATCCCGCGCCCCGACAGCGAGACGCTGATCGAGGCGGCGATCGCGCAGTTCGCGGGGACGCCCGGGCCGGCGCGCATCCTCGATCTCGGCACCGGCTCGGGCGCGCTGCTGCTCGCCGCGCTGCGCGTGTGGCCGGGGGCGAGCGGCGTCGGCATCGATCGATCGACCGACGCGCTGGCCGTCGCTGCCGCCAATGCCGATGCGCTCGGGCTCGCCCGGCGCGCGGCGATGGTCGAAGGCGGCTGGGCGGGCACCGGCGCGGCGTTCGATCTGATCCTGTGCAACCCGCCCTATGTCGCGACGACAGCGACGCTGCCGCGCGACGTGCGCGATCACGAGCCGGCGAGCGCGCTGTTCGCGGGCGCCGACGGGCTCGACGACTATCGCATTCTGTTGCCGTTATTGCCCGCACAGCTCGCGCCGGGCGGCGTCGCCTGTCTCGAGATCGGCGCGGAGCAGGCAGATGCGGTCACCGCGCTCGCCGCACGGTGTGGCTTCGCCGCATCGGTCCGGCGCGATCTCGGCGGGCGCGACCGGTGCATCGTCCTAACCCCGTAAAATGCTGCATATTCCGCTTGGTTTTGCGCCGAGGGCACACTACATGCGTCGTATAGGGGGCCAAACCAGCACTGACTGCGTACCGCGACGAGCCGGGTCGCGATGGCATCATGCTCGGCCCTTAGTCGTTAGCCGCGAGCCCATCGATCGGGTGGTGATGCAGGCGGGGAGCGTGACGCTCCCGATCGCGTGCATCGACCTTGGCGAGCGACATGACATCGCCTGGATGGACCGGGCGCAGTTGCCGGCGGGATTCCGGCAGGAGTGGTGAGCTTAGACCACCATTGACGAGGACCATCGACCCTTGATCAAC
>CAZZZX010000347.1:0-4026 GCA_964658585.1 uncultured Novosphingobium sp. | reverse complement strand
GCCGGGGACGACCACCTCGTAGACGTCCTCCGAGCGCAGCCGCTTCTCGGGGGTGACGAGCTCGAAATGCAGGTTTGCCACGCGCGTGTTCCTAGAGCTTGATGGCGATGACGATCGCGCATCCGGTTATCACCTAGCCTGCGATCATGCGCGCCAGAAGCCATGAACCAGATCAAGAGCGATGACCGCGATGATTCGATCCGTCCGATCAGACGCTGCTTTCCTCGCCGGCGAAAGCGTGTCGACCGTCATGCCCGCGAGCCTAACATCGACACCCTTTCCTGTCGATCATGCCTCGCCGGCGAGCTTCTTCGCCTTCTCGATCACCTCGTCGATGCCGCCGACCATGTAGAAGGCGGCCTCGGGCAGATCGTCATGCTTGCCCTCGACGACTTCCTTGAACGAGCGGATCGTGTCCTCGATCTGCACGAACTTGCCCGAGATGCCGGTGAACACCTCGGCGACGTGGAAGGGCTGCGACAGGAAGCGCTGGATCTTGCGCGCGCGGCTGACGGTCAGCTTGTCCTCCTCGGACAGCTCGTCCATCCCGAGGATGGCGATGATGTCCTGCAGCGACTTGTACTTCTGCAGCGTCTCCTGGACGGCGCGCGCGGTCTCGTAATGCTCCTGGCCGACGACGCGCGGCTCGAGCATCCGCGACGTCGAATCGAGCGGGTCGACCGCCGGGTAGATGCCGAGCTCGGAAATCGCGCGGTTGAGGTTGGTGGTCGCGTCCAGATGCGCGAACGAGGTCGCGGGCGCCGGGTCGGTGAGATCGTCCGCGGGCACGTAGATCGCCTGCACCGAGGTGATCGAGCCCTTGTTGGTCGAGGTGATCCGCTCCTGCAGCGTGCCCATGTCGGTGGACAGCGTCGGCTGATAGCCCACCGCCGAAGGAATACGGCCGAGCAGCGCCGACACTTCCGCGCCCGCCTGGGTGAAGCGGAAGATGTTGTCGACGAAGAACAGCACGTCCTGGCCCTCGACGTCGCGGAAATATTCCGCATTGGCGAGGCCGGACAGCGCGACGCGCGCGCGCGCGCCCGGCGGCTCGTTCATCTGGCCGAACACCAGCGCGACCTTCGACCCTTCGGGCGTGGCATTGCCCTCGGCATCCTTGGCGATGACGCCCGCGTCGAGGAACTCGTGATAGAGGTCGTTGCCCTCGCGCGTCCGCTCGCCGACGCCCGCGAACACGGACACGCCGCCATGACCCTTGGCGATATTGTTGATGAGCTCCTGGATCAGCACGGTCTTGCCGACGCCGGCACCGCCGAACAGGCCGATCTTGCCGCCCCGCGCATAGGGCGCGAGCAGGTCGATCACCTTGATCCCGGTGACCAGGATCGCGCTCTCGGTCGACTGGTCGACGAACGGCGGCGCCTCGGCATGGATCGAGGACATGTGCTCGCTGTTCACCGGCCCACGCTCGTCGATCGGCTGACCGACGACGTTGAGAATGCGGCCCAACGTCTTGGGGCCGACCGGGACGCGGATCTGGTCGCCGGTATCCTTGACCGCGACGCCGCGCGACAGACCGTCGGTCGAATCCATCGCGATGGTGCGCACCGTGCTTTCGCCGAGATGCTGCGCGACCTCGAGCACCATGACGCGGCCCTCGAGCTCGACCTCGAGCGCGGAGAGGATCGCGGGCAGCGGGCCGTCGAACGTCACGTCGACGACGGCGCCGATCACCTGGCTGACGCGGCCGGTGGAATTGGTGGAGAGTGCGGGTGCGGTTGCCATGATGCTGTCCTGCCTATGATGTCTAGAGCGCTTCCGCGCCCGCGATGATCTCGATCAGTTCGGTGGTGATCGCCGCCTGACGGCTGCGGTTGTACTGGATGGTCAGCTTGTTGATCATCTCGCCGGCATTCTTGGTCGCGTTCTCCATCGCGGTCATGCGGCTGCCCTGCTCGGACGCGGCATTCTCCTGGAAGGCGCGGAACAGCTGGACCGCGATGTTGCGCGGCAGCAGCGCGGCGAGGATCTCCTCCTCGTCGGGCTCGAACTCGAACGCGGCGGTGACCCTGTCGGTCTTCCGCTCGCGCGTCGCGGGGATCTCGACCGGGATGAGCTGGACCTCGGTGGGCGTCTGCACCAGCGCCGACTGGAACTTGGCGTAGAACAGGTGCGCGACGTCGAACTCGCCTTTCTCGAAGCGATCGACGATGTCCTTCGCGACCTCGAGCGCGTCCGAGAACGCGATCGTCTTGATCGCGGTCTGGTCGACCTGGTGGACGATCATGCCCGGGAAGACGCGGTTGATGACCGCGCGGCCCTTCTTGCCGACGAGGTAGAACTTGACCTGCTTGCCCTCGCGGATCAGCTTGTCCGCAGCCTTTCGCGCGGCGCGCACGATGTTCGAGTTGAACGCCCCGGCGAGGCCGCGCTCCGAGGTCGCGACCACCATCAGATGGACCTGGTCCTTGCCGGTGCCGGCGAGCAGCCTGGGGCTGTTGGGCCCGATCGTCACGCCCGACGCCAGCCGAGCCATCACCTTGGCGATCTCGTCGGCATAGGGACGGCCGGCCTCGGCCGCCTCCTGCGCGCGGCGCAGCTTGGCGGCGGCGACCATCTTCATCGCCTTGGTGATCTTCTGCGTCGACTTCACCGAGCCGATGCGACCTTTGAGGGCCTTGAGTGACGGCATCCTAGTCCTCTCGTCGTCACCCCGGGCCCGGCCGGGGTTCCGCTTCCTTCAACCGTCGCCAGTAGCGGGACCCCGGCTCAGCGCCGGGGGGACGACAGTAAGCTGCTTATCCGAACGACTTGGCGAACGCCGCGACCGCGTCCTTGAGCTTGGCCCTGGTGTCGTCGGCCAGATCCTTGGTGTCGCGGATCTTGTCCATCACGTCGCCGTGCTTCTCGTGCAGATACGCCAGCAGCGCCTCCTCGAAGCGATTGACGTCGCCGACCGGGATGCCGTCGAGGAAACCCTGCGTACCCGCGAAGATCGATGCGACCTGATCCTCGACCGACATCGGCGCGAACTGGCGCTGCTTGAGCAGTTCGGTCAGCCGCGACCCGCGGTTGAGCAGCTTCTGCGTCGATGCGTCGAGGTCCGAGCCGAACTGCGCGAACGCCGCCATCTCGCGATACTGGGCGAGGTCGAGCTTGATCGAGCCCGCGACCTTCTTCATCGCCTTGGTCTGCGCCGACGAGCCGACGCGGCTGACCGAGAGGCCGACGTTGATCGCCGGGCGCACGCCCTGATAGAACAGGTCGGTCTCGAGGAAGATCTGGCCGTCGGTGATCGAGATCACGTTGGTCGGGATATAGGCCGAGACGTCGCCCGCCTGCGTCTCGATGATCGGCAGCGCGGTCAGCGAGCCGCCGCCCTCGGCGTCGTTCAACTTGGCGGCACGCTCGAGCAGGCGCGAGTGCAGGTAGAACACGTCGCCCGGATACGCCTCGCGGCCCGGCGGGCGGCGCAGCAGCAGCGACATCTGGCGATAGGCGACCGCCTGCTTGGAGAGATCGTCATAGACGATCAGGCCGTGCATCCCGTTGTCGCGGAAATACTCGCCCATCGTGCAGCCGGTATAGGGCGCGAGGAACTGCAGCGGCGCGGGCTCGGACGCGGTCGCGGCGACGACGATGGTGTATTCCATCGCGCCATTCTCTTCGAGCTGACGGACGATCTGGGCGACCGTGGAGCGCTTCTGTCCGATCGCGACGTAGATGCAGTAGAGCTTCGACTTCTCGTTGTCGCCGCCGTTGGCGTTCTTCTGGTTGATGAACGCGTCGATCGCGACCGCGGTCTTGCCGGTCTGGCGGTCGCCGATGATGAGTTCGCGCTGACCGCGGCCGACCGGCACCAGCGCGTCCAGCGCCTTGATGCCCGACTGCATCGGCTCGCTGACCGACTTGCGCGCGATGATGCCCGGCGCCTTGGTCTCGACGCGGCGGCGTTCGGTATACTCGATCGGGCCCTTGCCGTCGATCGGATTGCCGAGACCGTCGACGACGCGGCCGAGCAGGCCCTTGCCGATCGGCACGTCGACGATCGTGCCGGTGCGCTTG
>CAZZZX010000346.1:0-4042 GCA_964658585.1 uncultured Novosphingobium sp. | reverse complement strand
GATCGAGCGCGGAGGCGAGGTCGCGCGGCGTCCCCTCGACCGTGAACGCGATGCCGGGAAACGCCGCCTGCAGCCGCCGCTCGATCAACGACACCGCGAGATGCGTGACGTCGATCCCGATCCAGCGTCGGCCGAGCTTCTGCGCGGCATGGATCGCGGTGCCGCAGCCGCAGAACGGATCGAGCACGACATCGCCCTCGTTCGACGAGGCGGCGACGATCCGCTCGAGCAGCGCGAGCGGCTTCTGGGTGGGATAGCCGAGCCGCTCCTTCGAAGAGGAGGAGATGATCGGGATGCGCCACACGTCCGACATCGCCTTGCCGCCCGCGATGATCTCGTCGATCCGCCGCAGCTTGTTCTTCGAATGACCGCGCCCGCCGGGCATCCAGATCCATTCCGATCCGTCCGCCGCGACCTGGATCGCCTGCTTGCGCGACGCGAGCAGATCCTCGCGCGTCCAGGGCGATTTGGGCATGTGGAAGGTCGCCGTCCGGCCCTTGGCGTAGAACAGGATGACGTCGTGCTTGCGGTTGAAGAACTGCGGCAGGTCCATCAGGCGGAACGAATAATCCCACACGATCTCGTTGCGGAACCGGCCGCCGCCGAACACGCCGTCGAGCAGCAGCTTGAGGTAGTGGCTCGCGGTCGGATCGCAGTGGAGATACAGGCTGCCGGTGGCTTTCAGCACGCGGTGTAGTTCGATCAGCCGCACCGCCATCATCACCAGATAGGCCATCATGTCGTTCTCGCCGAGGAAGCGGCGCATCGCGTCGAGCAGCTCGAAGGCGCGGGTGTTGCCGCTGCGCGCGACCTGATCGAAGGCGTCCTCGGCGCGGTCGTTCCAGTGCCAGCTGTCCTCGAATGCCTGGATCTGCGCGTCGGCGGCGGTGCGCAGCGCCTTGGGCGGCGCGAACAGGATGTTGTAGGTCGCGTTCGAGTTGAACGGCGGATCGAGATAGACGAGGTCGACGCTCTCGTCGCGGACATGCGCGCGCAGCACGTCGAGATTGTCGCCGTAATGCAATGTGTTCATCTGGCCCCCCGAGACGAGGGCGTAGGCGCGTACGCGGTGCCGCTCGGCGCAATCGGGGCGATCCTGGAAGGATGAACATGGCAAGATCATCCGAAACGGAGCGGATCGCACCCGTCCACGCCGCGCTCGCGCTGCTCGTCGTCGTCGCTGCCGCATCGACCGAGCATCTCGCCGGCCGGCCCGCGATCTGCCGCTGCGGCCGCGTCGCGCTATGGACCGGGCGTGCCGACGGCCCCGAGACCAGCCAGATGGTCGCCGACTGGTACAGCCTTAGCCATCTCGTCCACGGCCTGCTATTCTACGGCGTGCTGTGGCTGGCAGCGCGGCGCCGTCCCGCCGGCGTACGGCTCGTCGCCGCGATGCTGGTCGAGGCGGCCTGGGAGCTGATCGAGAATTCGCCGCCGGTGATCGCGCGCTATCGCGCCGCGACCGTGGCGCTCGGCTATTCGGGCGATTCGATCCTCAATTCGATGAGCGACATCGGCTTCATGGTACTGGGCTTCCTGATCGCGCGGCGGCTGCCGGTCGTGGGATCGGTGCTGCTCGGGGTCGCGCTCGAACTCGTCGCGCTCGCCGCGATCCGCGACGATCTGACGCTCAACATACTGATGCTGCTCCATCCGGTCGCGGCGATCCGCACCTGGCAGGCGGGCGGCTGAGGCGGACGTCCACCGATCCCACGACCGCGCCCGGTACCAACGGCAGGCATGTCTCGGCCCCGGAACGAGATTGACACGATATCGGCACCGGGGCAGCCATGCCTGATGTGGACCGACAGGCATCGGAAATGGGTCAAGGCGCACCGCTTCCATCTCGGCGCCGCGCTCCTCGATCTGGTCGTCGGCCTGCCCTTGCTCTGGTTCCTGCTCGCCTATGGCGGACTGCCCCGGCTGTGGAGTCACCACGAGCATCGCAAGGGCAAGCTCGCGGGCGTACTGGTCTCCTACACCGCGCAGGGCATCCCCGGCGATCCGGTCAATCTCGAGGTGTTCGGCACGCCCGCCGCGCTCGATTGCGCGTTCCGTAACGGCGGCTGGTCCAAGGCGGAGGACGTGTCGCTGCGTACCGGGTTCAAGATCGGCGCCAGCGTGCTGCTGTCGCGCCCCTATCCCGACGCGCCGGTCAGCCCGCTCTACATGAACGACCGCAAGCAGGACGTCGCCTACCAGCTCGACCAGGGCATCAGCGCGGCGCACCGCCACCATGTCCGCTTCTGGCGCCAGCAGGACGGGCGCTGGCTGGCCTCTGCGACGTTCGATCGAGGCGTCGGCCTGAGCCTCTACACCTTCCAGATCACCCACCATATCGGCCGCGACGTCGACCGGGAGCGCGACGGCGTCGCCGCCATGCTGATGCGCCAGGGTGCGACCCGCGGGCCGGATGCGATGGCGGGCCGCACCTTCGGTCGGCTGCATCGCAACGGCGGCGGTGACCGCTATTTCTTCGACGGCCGGATCGCGGTGCTCAGGCTGGCGGCGGGCTGCGGGGCGGCGCGCCCGCCGACGGCGACGCCGGTCAGGACGAGCCCGGCGCCGCCGGCTTGATAAGCTGGTGGACCAGCCGCACCTCGGTCGCGGTCTGTCCGGTCTCGCGTTTGACCGGATCGGTCAACGTCGTGCTCACCTGGATCATCGCCTCGATCAGGCCCTCGGGCGTGACGCGGCCCTCCACGCTTCCGATGCTGTGCAGCGCACCCTGGTCGAAGCCCTTGGGCGGTGAGGCACGGAATTTTCCCTTGTCGTGCTCGTAGCGATCGAGCAGCGCGCGATAGGGCGCCGGGTCGGTCATCCCGGCGCGCATCATCGTGCGGACACCGCACGCATGAAACGGCGGCAGTTCGATCGTCACAGTGAAACGGGTTCCGGCCGCGGTCACCAGCCAGCCCTTGCCCTGGTCCCCGTGGAGGATATCGTGGACCTGCTGATCGGATAGCGGCACCGCATCGCGGGCACGCAATGCGGTCTCGACCGCGGCATCGTCGGGAAAAGCATCGAGGCAGAGCGTCTGGTAAAGCGAGATCAACGCGTCCGTCTGCGCGCCTTCGTCCGGAGCATCCGCCCGATAGACGGTCGCCGCCTGTCCGGACGAAACCGCAAGCGCGACGCCGGCCGCAAGGACCGACTTCCAATAGCCCGACATGACCCCTTCCCCCCGATGCACTCGGGCGAGAGTGCCGCCGCGTGGAATAGCTGTCCAGTCCGGCTGGTTCTGCCATCACGCGCACCTATGTTCGCGGAGACGGCCCTTGCCGGCCCCGAACAAATCTGGAACAAACGCCCCCATGCTGACCCATATCTCCGTCCGCGGTGCGCGCGAACACAATCTCAAGGACGTGTCGATCGACCTGCCGCGCGACAAGCTGATCGTCATCACGGGGCTGAGCGGATCGGGCAAATCGAGCCTCGCCTTCGACACCATCTATGCCGAAGGCCAGCGCCGCTACGTCGAATCGCTGTCCGCCTATGCGCGCCAGTTCCTCGAGTTGATGCAGAAGCCCGACGTCGATCATATCGAGGGGCTCTCGCCCGCGATCTCGATCGAGCAGAAGACGACCAGCCGCAATCCGCGCTCGACGGTCGCCACCGTCACCGAGATCTACGACTATATGCGGCTGCTGTGGGCGCGTGTCGGCGTGCCCTATTCGCCCGCCACCGGGCTGCCGATCAGCGCGCAGACCGTCAGCCAGATGGTCGATCGGGTGATGGCGCTGCCCGAGGGCACGCGGCTGCTGCTGCTCGCCCCCGTCGTGCGCGGGCGCAAGGGCGAATATCGCAAGGAACTCGCCGAGTGGCAGAAGGACGGCTTCCAGCGCGTCCGCATCGACGGCACGGTGGTCGAGATCGAGGACGCGCCCGCGCTCGACAAGAAATACAAGCACGACATCGACGTGGTGGTCGATCGGCTGGTGGTGCGCGCGTCCAGGGATGGAGATGGGGGCATCGAGACGCGGCTGGCGCAGAGCTTCGAGACCGCGCTCAAGCTGGCCGAGGGGCTGGCCTATGTGGACGT
>CAZZZX010000345.1:0-4044 GCA_964658585.1 uncultured Novosphingobium sp. | reverse complement strand
GCGCGACGCCGTTGAGCGCGCTGACGCCCGACGCGGTGCCGATCGCGACCGCGCCCGTGCCCGCGCTGCCGATCGTGGTCTTGGTGCCGATCGCCACCGAGCCCTTGGCGAGGACGTCGCTCGTCGCCTTGTTGCCGAACGCGATCGAATTGATGTCGCCCGCGCTGGCCGCGGACTGCGCGGTATCGCCGAGCCCCGTGATGACATTGCCGCCGATCGCGAGGCCGGCGGCGTTGGTCAGCGTCACGCCGTCGGCGCGCGCATAGCAGGTGGCCTGGGGACCGAGCACCTGCCCGCTGTCGCTCAGCACCTGGAGCGTGATCGGATCGCCGGCGCTGACCGACGCGACGGTCGAGCTCAGATCGACGTTGAGCGTCGTTCCGGTCAGCGTCGAGCCGAGCAGGCTCGCCAGCAGGCCGTCGTGGAGGATCGAGTTGGTCACGCCCTCGATCGGCTGGATGCCGGCCTGGACGATCGGCGTGACGAGGTTGGTGATCGTCGATTTGGGCAGCGACACGCCCGAGCACACGCCGACGGTGTTGGCCGCGGGCAGGATCGCCGCGGCGGCCGGCTGCGGCGATGCGAGCATCGCGACGATCGGCGTCATCCCCGCCGTGCCGTAGAACAGACGATCGAGCGTGCCGCGACGGGAAAACGATGAACCGGACATGACTTACCCCTGCTGTGCGTCGAGGCAGGGGGCGCCAACGCGGCTAACGAGCGGTAAATCGAAGCGGGTCGTGCTGGCCGGATTAGACCAAGGTGGGGCGGGCTTAGACCAACGTCTAATCGGACGATCAGCGAGCCGCGGCCGCGCAGACGCGGCGAGAGACTCCGGGAAGTATCCCGGATTTCACGATACGATCGGTCGTTCGCGATCGACGCGCAAGATCCTTCGGCGTTCGGCGAACTCGGCGGATGACCCGCTCGAGTGCCCCGCGGCGCTCAGCGCTTGAGCCGGATATGCACCCCGCCGCCGGGGGTGCGCCGTACTTCGAACGCGCCCGTCTTCTCGACCAGATCGCCGAGCTTGCCATAGCCGAAGGTACGCGGATCGAAGTCCGAGGCGAGCGTCGCCAGACGCTGGCCGACCCCGCCCAGCGAGACCCAGCCGTCATCGTCTTCCATCTGCGACACCGCGCGGCGGATCAGCGGCACCGCGACGCTCGGCGCGCGGACGGTCGACTTGGGGCGCTGCTCCTCGCGCTGCGGTCCCTCGGGCGCTACCGCGGCGGGCAACAGATTCTCGGTATAGATGAACCGGCGGCACGCCTGGCGGAAGCTCTCGGGCGTCTTCTGCTCGCCGAATCCGTAGACGTCCGTGCCCTGCTCGCGGATGCGCGCCGCGAGCCTGGTGAAGTCGCTGTCGGACGAGACCAGGCAGAACCCGTCGAACCGGCCGCTGTGCAGCAGGTCCATCGCATCGATGACGAGCGCGATGTCGGACGCGTTCTTGCCCGAGGTATAGGCGAAATTCTGGTGCGGCATGATCGCGTGGGTCGCCAGGATCTCGGTCCACGCCTTGAGCCGCGGACTCGAGAAATCGCCGTAGATGCGCCGGACGCTGGCCTCGCCGATGCGCGCAATCTCCTCGAACAGACCGGATGCGATCCGCGACGAGGCATTGTCCGCATCGATGAGCACGGCGAGACGGGGGGCGCGGGGTTCTGAAGCCATGAGGCCCTATGCGGCATGTTCGCGAAGCGACCAAGGCCGGCGCGCCGATCTATTTAACCGCTCCAGCCCGCGGGCGGCCGGCCGTCGCACGGAGAACCGGGATGACGCGCGTGCTCCTGATCGGGATCGAGCCGGCGGCGCTCGACACCGCGGATCCCGACCTGCGCCCGGCACTACCCGCGAGAAGACCACCGCCGGCATCGAGGCGATGCTCGCCGACATGACCGGCCGCGGCTGGGAGCCGGGCTTCTGTGCGATCCGGCCCGACGAGAGCGCCACCGCGACGATCGCGGTATCGCCGGCCGAGCCCTGGGGCTGCATCGTGATCGGCGGCGGCATCCGCATCCCGGCGAGCGGGCTCAAGCTTTTCGAGCGGGTCGTCAACGCGGTGCATCGCGGCGACCCGGGTACGCCGATCGCCTTCGCCACGTCGCCGAACGACACTGCCGATGCCGCCGCGCGCTGGCGCGACGTCTGATCGGAAGCGCTCGGAATGATGCAGGCAGTTGGCATGGTTCGCGGCGACATGACGCGGGTCGCGATCTTGGAGTAGGGCTATCGTCGCGCGACAGGAGGGATCGAATGGCCGTTCTCCATAACCAATCCATCGACCTCGCCCGCCTCCGCCAGATCATCGCGGGTCTGGCGGAAGGCGTCATCCTGGTCGGCGTCGATCAGCAGATCCTGTGGGCCAACGACGCCGCCCTGCGGATGCACGGTGTCGCCGAGATCAGCGATCTCGGCTGCGACGTGGACACGTACCGCGAACGGTTTCAGCTACGCTACCGCAACAACCACCGGCTCGGCAGAGGCGATTACCCGTTCGACCGGATCATCGCGGGCGAGGCGTTCAGCGAAGTCGTCGTGGAGGTCATTCCGGCCGGCGAGGACGAGCCGCGCTGGATCCACCAGATCCGCAGCCTGATCATCGCGGACGAGGACGGCACGCCGGATCTGCTGGTGCTCATCATGCAGGACGTGTCGCTGCGCTTCGAGGCCGAGGAGCGTTTCGAGCAGACCTTCAACGTCAATCCCGCGCCGGCGGTGATCCTGCGCCTGTCGGACCACCGCTACGTCAAGGTCAACCAGGGCTTCCTGGATCTGACCGGCTATACGCGCGACGAAGTGCTCGGCCGCAGTCTCTACGATCTCGACGTGCTGCAGGATGCCGCCGAACTCGAGACCGCCAAGGAGCGCCTGCGCGATGGACTGACGATCCGCCAGATGCAGGCCGACCTGTCGCTGCCCGACGGGGGCCGCAAGCTGGTGATCGTCGCCGGTCAGCCGATCGAGCTCAACGACGAGCCCTGTATGCTCTTCTCGTTCGCCGATCTCGAGCCCCGCCGGCAGGCCGAGAACGAGCTGCGTCACAGCGAGGAACGCTTTCTCGCGGCATTCCGGCTGGCGCCGGTCGCCATGGCGATCACCACGCAGGACGACCAGACGCTGTGCGACACGAACGAAGCCTTCCATCAGCTCTCCGGCTGGTCGGGCGACGAGGCGATGGGCAGGAGCATGGCGGCGCTGGAGCTTTGGGAGACCGCATCCTTCCCGCAGGACGCCGATGCCCTGCTTGCGGAGCAGAGCGGCTTTCGCGGCAAGGACGCGCGCGTGCGCGCCAAGGACGGCGGCTTCGTGGATTGCCTCGTGTCCGCCGCGGCGATCACGCTCAAGCGCGACCGCTGCATCCTCTGGGTGATCCAGGACATCCATGAGCGTCGTCACGGCGAACTCGAACTGATCACCGCGATCGAAACGGTGATGAAGGATACCAACTGGTTCAGCCGGACCGTCGTCGAGAAGCTCGCCAATCTGCGGGCACCCAACACGACCACGGCACCGCTGGCGGTGAACGAGCTGACCCGCCGCGAGAAGGAGGTGCTGAGCCTGCTGTGCGAAGGCGCCGACGACGCGGCGATCGCCAAGGAGATGGGCGTCTCGCGCAACACGCTGCGCAATCACATCGCGCGCGCCTATGCCAAGATCGGCGTCAATCGGCGCGCGCAGGCGGTGCTCTGGGCGCGCGAACGCGGCTTCCCGCTGACCCGCCCGATCCGGTAACGGGCGTTATTGGTCCTGGATGACTATACGATTTGGTCCGTTCTGCTCTTTCGAGAGCGACGAGCGGACCACATCTCCCCGTCATCGCGGCGAGCCCGTTCGGGTGCCCGATGAACGGATAGGAGAACGACATGGACGAGAACCGCATTAAGGGTGAGGTCAAGCAGGTCAAGGGCTCCATCAAGGAGGCGATCGGCAAGATCACCGGCGACAAATCGACCCAGGCCGAAGGCGCCGCGGAGAAGGCGGCGGGCAAGGCTCAGGCGACGGTCGGCAAGGCGACCGATACCGTCAAGGGCGTGTTCA
>CAZZZX010000344.1:0-4048 GCA_964658585.1 uncultured Novosphingobium sp. | reverse complement strand
GATCCCATGCCGACCGCCAGCGGCACGCTCGCCGCGACGGGGACGGATCGTCAGGTCGCGCTCGCGCGTCACGCCGCCTGGGCGGACGGGATCGCGCGCGACATCGCGTCGGCCGGCGCCGGTACCGGCACCGCGCGCTTCACCGTCGCGCCGGCGACGCTCGGCGCGGTCTCGGTCGAGGTCAGCCGGAGCGCGGAGGGCGCCGCGGTCAGGCTCGTCGCGAGCAGCGAGGCGGCACGCGATGTGCTCGACGCGGCGCGGCCGCAGCTCGTCGCCGAGGCGCGTGCGCAGGGGTTGCACATCCGCGACGCACAGGTCGATCTCGCCGGATCGGGCGGCGGCGGCGGCGGGTCGCCGGCGCATCGCGATACCGGCCAGCAGCAGGCGGCCGCGGTTGCCGCGGACCAGGCGCGTGCGACGACCGTCGTAGAAACCAATTCCTTAACCACGGGCGCCTATGGTGGCGCAGGCGGCGGCGAGGCCGGTCGTCAGGCGCAGCAGCACGCCCGGCAGCCATCCTCGCCTCCACCGACGGACCGCACCGCCGCGGCTCGCCAGGGGTCCGCGCCCGATACGGGCACGGACGCGGCGCGCCGCGCGGCCGACGGCCGGTACGCGTAACGCCCGAGGGACCGAACGATGAGCAAGGACGACACCGCCGCCGCCCCCGAGCCCAAGAAGAAGGGCGGCAAGAAGAAGCTGATCCTGATGGTCGCAGGCGGTCTGGTGCTGGCCGGCGGCGGCGTCGCGGGCGGCATGTTCGCCGCCGGCATCGGGATGGGCGGCGCGCACGCCACCGGCCCCAAGGTCGATCCCGAGGCGCCCAAGCTGGTCGTGCGCGACCATGAATCGGCCAATGCCGCGGATGCCTTCAGGCCGGTCGGCAGCTTCCAGCCCGATCCCCGGATCTACAAGCCCAGCTACTATACGATGGACCAGAATTTCACGTCGAACCTGCGCGATACCGACGGTATCGTGCAGCTCTCGCTCGGCATGTCGACCTTCTACGACAGCAAGGTCACCGATGCGCTCAAGGATAACGACATGCCGCTGCGCTCCGCCGCGCTCGCCGTGCTCGCCAGCCAGGACGCGTTCGTGCTCGAGACCCCCGAGGGCAAGCAGCAGCTCCAGGTCAAGCTCAAGGATGCGATGAACAAGGTGCTGGTCGACAAAACCGGCTATGGTGGCATCGACAGCGTGTATTTCACGAGCTTCATCATCCAGTAGATGGTGACGGACGTGGTGTGGGGGTCGAGGCGATCGTGGCGAAGGAGCGTGTGCAGGGCCCGGCCGAGCTGATCCGCGACGGTGCGGTGCCGTATGCGCTGGGTAGCGAATCACTGCGCCCGGGCGCGCGGCTGGCGGGGCTCGACCGGCTCGGCGAGCGGCTGGCGCGGCGGCTGCGCGACGTGTTCGAGCCGTTCGTCAAGGTCAAGCCCAAGGTCGAGGCCGAGGCGGCGCTGACCAGCCGGTTCGACACCTGGCGCGACGGGCTGCCCGAATTCACCAGCGTCAGCCTCTACCGGATGCGCCCGATGAAGGGCGGGATGCTGATCGCGGTGGCGCCCGATTATGTCAGCCGGATGGTCGACAGCTTCTATGGCGGCACCGGCGCCGCGACGCCGACCGCCAACCGCAAGCGCGAATTCACCGCCGCCGAGGAGCGGCTGCTCGCGCGGATCACCGAGGGCGTGGTCGCCGCGGTCGTCGAGACCTGGGCCGAGATCGTCACTATCGAGCCGCAGCTCGCGGCGCGCGAGACCAATGCCGGCTATGCGACGCTGGTGCGGGGCGACGAGAGCGTCGTCGTCCAGCGGCTCGCCATCGCCGGCGGGGGGCCGGGCGCGTCGAGCATCGACCTGGTCTTCCCGCTCGCCGCGATGCGCGCCTACGAGGTGCAGCTCTCCGCCAAGGTCCATGCCGAGACCAATGCCGGCGACAGCGAGTTCCGCTGGCGGATGGCGCGCGCGCTCGAGACCGTGAGCTTCCCGGTGCGCTCGGTGGTGGCACGCCCGACGCTGTCGGTGCGCGAGCTGCTGGCGCTCAAGCCGGGCGACGTGATCCCGATCACGCTCGCGCCGCGGGTACCGCTGATCGTCGGCAACAGACGGCTTGCGGAAGGCACGATCGGCGAGCAGGAAGGGCGGGCGGCGTTCCAGATCGAGACGATCGGGGTGCCCGACCGCCAGAACGGACGGTAGAGGGTGGACAACGAGATGAGCGACGCGCCCTTTCCGGGCACCGACGATCCCGACGGCACCGCCGCGCGCAACTACCGGTTGCTCGCGGACATCCCGCTCCGGCTCTCGGTCGAGGTCGGCTCGACCTCGCTCAAACTCTCGGAGCTGCTCGACCTCAACGAGGGTTCGGTGGTCGAGCTCGACCGGCAGGCCAACGAGCTGCTCGACATTCTGGTCAACGGGACGCTGGTCGCCAAGGGCGAGGTGGTGACGGTCAACGGCCGCTTCGGCATCCGCGTGGTCGACGTGGTGGCGGCCGAGGCGCGGCTGGCGGGGATCGAACGCCGGGCATGACGCTCAGCTATTTCCTCAACGTGTTCCTGATGTTGGCGCTGGTCTCCGCGATGGCGGTGGCGACGCTGTGGCTGATGCGGCGTTACCAGCCGGGGCTCGGCGGCGGCGGGCGCGAGCGCTCGGTCAAGGTGGTCGATGCGGTGTCGATGGGTGCGATGGGCGCGCGGCTGGTCGTCGTCGAGTTCGAGGGGCGGCGGCTGCTGGTCGGCGTGACGCGCCAGCGGATGGACCTGATCGCCGAAGGATCGAGCGAGTTCGCGCAGTATATCGACGATGGCGACTGACATCCTCGCGCCACGCCCGTTCGCACCGAGCGAAGTCGAAGTGCGGGTGCGGAACGGGAGGGGGCTTCGACTTCTCTCAGCCCGAACGGGTCTGGGTCTTGTCATGGCTCTCGTCTTTGCGCTGCTCTGGACCCACCCCGCCTTCGCCCAGGCCGTCGCACCGGCCCCCGGCACCGGCGTGCCCGGCGGGGCGCAGAGCGGCGCGCTCAACAAGGCGCTCGGGCAGATCTCGGGTGACGGCAAGTCGCTGTCGCTGTCGCTGCAGATCCTCATCCTGATGAGCCTGCTGACGGTGCTGCCGTCGCTGATCCTGATGATGACCAGCTTCACCCGGATCATCATCGTGCTGTCGATCCTGCGTCAGGCGCTCGGCCTCCAGCAGACCCCGCCCAACCAGGTGCTGGTCGGGCTGTCGCTGTTCCTCACCCTGTTCGTGATGCGGCCCGCGATCGACCAGATCAACGCCACCGCGGTGACTCCCTACGGTCAGGGCAAGATCCCGATCGAGCAGGCGATCAGCGCGTCGGGCACGGTGCTCCACGGCTTCATGGAGCGCCAGGTCCGCCAGACCGACCTCGCGCTGTTCGCCAACATCGCGCACGCGCCCAAATTCGCCTCTCCGCAGGCGATCCCCTTCTCGATCCTGCTGCCGGCCTTCGTCACTTCGGAGCTCAAGACCGCGTTCCAGATCGGTTTCCTGATCTTCCTGCCGTTCCTGGTGATCGACCTGGTGGTCGCCTCGACGCTGATGTCGCTCGGCATGATGATGCTCTCGCCGCAGATCATCTCGATGCCGTTCAAGCTGCTGCTGTTCGTGCTCGTCGATGGCTGGGCGCTGACCATGGGCAGCCTGGCGTCCAGTTTTGGATGAACCAATCTGGTTCAAAACACTTGACATGACCCTCTCGGCCGGTTAGGGGAGGCTATGGACACGACGGTCGGCACGGACTTCTTCGTCGGCATCGCGCAGCACGCGCTGTGGGTGCTGGCGCTCGCCTGTATGCCGATCCTGATCCCGGCGCTGGTCGCGGGGCTGGTGCTCGGCATGATCCAGGCGGCGACCTCGATCCAGGAACAGACGCTCGCCTTCGTGCCCAAGATCATCGTCGTCGGCATCTGCCTCGCGCTGTTCGGCGGCGCGATCCTGACCCTGCTCGCCGATTTCACGCGCGAGATGTTCGCGCGGATCCCGGATCTGCTGCGGTGAACGCTCCCGCCGCTCGCGCCCGT
>CAZZZX010000343.1:0-4049 GCA_964658585.1 uncultured Novosphingobium sp. | reverse complement strand
CGACGTCGATGCCGAGCGTCAGCAGATCGTCTCGGCCGACCAGCAGCGGCTCGAGGTCGGCGCGTTCGCGCGTTATCGCATCGTCGATCCGCTGCGCCTGTATCTCGCGGCGCAGGGCGACGAGAAGCGGGTCGGCGAGGCGCTCTTGCCCAAGCTCGGCTCGGCGCTGCGCGACGAGCTCGGCCGGCGCCCGTTCGCCGCATTGCTGACTCCCGAACGCGATGCGGTGCTCGTCGCGATCCGCGGCAGCCTCGATGCGGTGGCCAGGCAATATGGCGCGCGCATCCTCGACGTGCGGATCGATCGCGCCACGCTGCCCGACGGCAGCCCGCTCGACAGCGCGTACGAGCGGATGCGCGCGGCGCGCCAGCAGCAGGCCAAGACGATCCAGATCGAGGGTGTCACGCAGGCGTCGCTGATTCGCGCGCAGGCCGATGCCGCTGCCTCGCGCACCTATGCCGATGCGTTCAACCAGGACGCCGACTTCTACGATTTCTACCGGTCGATGCAGTCCTATCGCGCGACCTTCGGCGCCGACGGCCCGACCGACGGCTCGTCCACTTTCGTGCTCAATCCGCGCAGCGAGTATTTCCGCAACTTCACGGGTCGCGGGCAATGAACCCGCGGAGCGCGTGGCGTTCAATGCGCGTTCAGCCGGCGCCCGTCACCCGATAGCATTCCATAGTCCCGACTTCGATCCGCCAGGAGGCAGACACTTGCGTTACGCCTATGCCATCACCGCCGCCCTCCTCGCCGGTGGCGCCGCCGCGACGCTCACGCTCCAGCAGCCGGTCGGCGCGCAGGTCGCGCAGAATGCGGGCTCGCAGAGCCACGGCCCGATGGGCGGACCGGCGAGCTTTGCGGACCTGGTCGCCAAGCTCGAGCCATCGGTGGTCAACATCTCGACGACGCAGCGCGTCAAGGTTCCCCAGCAACAGCAGCAGAATCCCTTCGCGGGCACGCCGTTCGACGGATTGTTCGGCCAGTTCGGCGGCGGCGGCGGGGGCCAGCCGACGACCCGCGAGGCGACCTCGCTGGGGTCTGGCTTCGTGATCTCGTCGGACGGCTATATCGTCACCAACAACCACGTCATCACCGGTGGCGAGAACGCCAGCGACGCCAAGAACACGACGCTCGAATCGATTACCGTCACGTTGTCCGACCGCACCGAATACAAGGCGCGGATCGTCGGTCGCGACAGCGCGGCGGATCTCGCGGTGCTCAAGATCGACGCGCCGAAGCCGCTGCCTTTCGTCCAGTTCGGCGACAGCACGCGGACCCGCGTCGGCGACTGGGTGATCGCGATCGGCGAGCCCTATGCGCTGGGCGGCACCGTCACCGCGGGCATCGTCTCGGCGATCCACCGCTCGATCACCGGCAACGGCGCCTACGACCGCTATATCCAGACCGACGCCGCGATCAATTCGGGCAATTCGGGCGGTCCGCTGTTCGACACCTCGGGCAACGTCGTCGGCATCAACAACGCGATCTACTCGCCGACCGGCGGCAATGTCGGCATCGGCTTCGCGATCCCCGCCGAGCAGGCCAAGCCCGTCATCGACGTGCTGATGAAGGGCGGCCATGTGAAACGCGGCTATCTCGGCGTCGCGATCCAGCCGATCGACGACGAGATGGCGACCGCGCTCGGCCTCGCCAAGAATCATGGCGAGATCGTCGGCCGGGTCGAGCCGGGCTATGCCGCGGCAAAGGCCGGCGTCCAGCAGGGCGACGTCATCGTCCGCGTCAACAATCAGGACGTCACCCCCGACAATACGCTGAGCTACATCGTCTCCAACCTGCCCATCGGATCGCGCGTACCGATCGAGCTGATCCGGCGCGGCCAGCACGTCACCGTCACCGCGGTGGTCGGCGAGCGGCCGCCCGAGGACCAGCTCGCAAGCGCGAGTGGCGGCGACCAGGGCGACGACGACGAGGGCGGCGACGCCGGCCCGCAGTCCGCGCAGACCAAGGCGGCGGCGACCTCGCTCGGCGCCTCGCTGCAGGCGTTGACCCCGCAGATCGCGCAGCAGCTCTCGGTGCCCGTGACCACCAAGGGCGTGGTGATCGCGACCGTCGATCCCGACAGCGACCTTGCCTCGAACGGCATCAAGCGCGGCGACATCATCCTCGGCATCAACCAGATCCCGACGCCGACCGTCGCGATCGCGGCGCAGACCATCGCCGCGGCCAAGGCGGCGGGCCGCGACACGGTGCTGCTGCTCATCCAGCGCGGCAACCAGCCGTCCGCCTATGTCGGGGTGAAGCTGCAGAAGAAGTAGCCGCGACGCGATACGGTGACGCGAACGGGTCGGCTCTGCTAGGGCCGGCCCGTTCTGTCTGTGGGAGCGGGCGATATGGCGGACATGGGCGACACCGGCGACATCTTCATCGGCGCGAGCGCGGACGGGCAACGCCAGACGCTCGTACTCCGCCGCGCCAATCGCCACGGGCTGATCGCGGGCGCCACCGGCACCGGCAAGACCGTGACGCTGCAGGGGATCGCGGAGGATTTCAGCCGCGCCGGCGTGCCCGTGTTCCTTGCCGACGTGAAGGGCGATCTGTCGGGCATCGCGATGGCCGGATCGCCGATGACGAAGATGCACGAGACGTTCGCGGCGCGGGCCAAGCAGATCGGCGAGGACGACTGGGCCTATGCCGCGGCACCCGCGATATTCTGGGATCTGTTCGGCGAGCAGGGTCATCCGGTGCGCACCACCGTCACCGAAATGGGTCCGCTGCTGCTCGCTCAGCTGCTCGAGCTCAACGAGGTGCAGGAGGGCGTGCTGACCGTCGCCTTCACCGTCGCCGACAAGGACGGGCTGCTGCTGCTCGACCTTGACGACCTCCAGGCGATGCTCGGCGACATCGCCGGGCGTGCCGACGAGCTGGCGAAGGTCTATGGCAACGTGTCGAAGCAGTCGGTCGGCGCGATCCAGCGCGGGCTGCTCCAGTTGCGCAGCCAGGGCGGCGACCGGTTCTTCGGCGAGCCCGCGCTCGACATCCGCGACCTGATGACGACCGACGACAAGGGGCAGGGCGTGGTCTCGATCCTCGCCGCGGACAAGCTGATGGCGTCACCCAAGCTCTACGCCACCTTCCTGCTGTGGCTGCTGAGCGAGCTTTTCGAGACGCTCCCCGAGGTCGGCGACCCCGACAAGCCGGTGATGGCGTTCTTCTTCGATGAGGCGCACCTGCTGTTCGATCAGGCGCCGCCCGCTCTGCTCGCCAAGGTCGAGCAGGTCGTGAGGCTGATCCGATCCAAGGGGGTCGGCGTCTATTTCATCACCCAGAACCCGATCGACGTGCCCGAGACCGTCGCCGGCCAGCTCGGCAACCGCGTGCAGCACGCGCTGCGCGCCTTCACGCCGCGCGACCAGAAGGCGGTGCGCGCCGCCGCCGAGACATTCCGCGCCAATCCCGGCGTCGACGTCGCGACCGTCATCACCCAGCTCGCGGTCGGCGAGGCGCTGGTCTCGCTGCTCCAGCCCGATGGCGCGCCGGCGCCGGTCGAGCGCACGCTGGTCAAGCCGCCGCGCAGCCGGGTCGGCCCGGTGACGCCCGAAGAACGCCGGCAGTTGCGCGCGCTGTCGCCGTTCGGCGCCAAGTACGACACGCCGGTCAACCGCGAAAGCGCGTTCGAGACGCTCGCCGCCAAGGCGCAGGCGAGCGCCGCGACCGCCGCCCCGACCGCGCGTCCCGCCGCACCCGCCGCGCCGTCGCTGTGGGACAAGGCGCTGACCTCGGCGACACGCGCCGCCTCCTCCTCGATCGGGCGGCAGGTCGCCAATCAGGTCGGCCGCGAGATCTTCGGATCGGGACGCGGCGGCGGCGGTTCGGCGGGCGGGATCGCGGGATCGATCGTGCGCGGCGTGCTGGGATCGCTGCTGCGGCGGTGACCGCACCGCCGTCACCCCGTACCCAACGGGCCGGCGTTCGAGCGCATTGCGGTGTCGCGTGACCCACGGTGGCCTCGCAACAGGTCCGCGGTGACGATGGAGTCCTACAGGATCTCCAGCACCCGCTCGGGCGGACGGCCTAGCCGCACGCCC
>CAZZZX010000342.1:0-4071 GCA_964658585.1 uncultured Novosphingobium sp. | reverse complement strand
GCGCGCGGCGGTGCGCGATCTGGTCGACCGGCTGATGGGCAAGGAGGCGCACCACCGCTTCACCTTCATCCAGGAGAATGCCGCGCGGCTCGACGAGGAGGAGATCGACGCCTGAGCCACGGCGGGCGGACCGCCCCAGCTTTGGCGCGGTGTCGATCAGGAACGCTCGGACACACGCTCGCGGGCATCGACCGCCAACATCGCAGCGGGATCCCGCGCGAACAGTTTCGGCCGCGCCAGACCAAACTTCGCGAGCCGGTAGCGGATCGTCGTCGCCAGGACGCCGAGCCCGTAGATCAGGCTTCGCTTGAAGTTAATGCTCGAAGCCTCGGCGAAATACCGCGTCGGACAGGAGATCTCGCCAATCCGGAACCCGAACCAGGCGGTCTGCGCGATCATCTCGTTGTCGAACACGAAATCGTCGGAACAGGCGAGGAGCGGCAGGCCCTCCAGCACCGCGCGGCTGAAGGCGCGATAGCCGGTATGATATTCCGAGAGCTTCTGCCCCATCACGATATTCTGGAACAGCGTCAGGCAGCGGTTCGCGAGATATTTGTAGAGCGGCATACCGCCGGCCAGCGCGCCGTTGCCGAGAATCCGCGAGGCCAGCACCGCGTCATACTGATTGGAGGCGATCATGCTCGCCATCGCGGTGACGAGGCGCGGCGTATATTGATAGTCGGGATGCAGCATCACCACGATGTCGGCACCGCGCGACAGCGCACGCGCGTAACAGGACTTCTGGTTGCCGCCATAACCGCGGTTGCGGTGATGCACGAGGGTGTGGATGCCGAGCGAGCGTGCGATCACCGTGGTATCATCGGTACTCGCATCGTCGATCAGGATGATGTCGTCGACGATATCGTGCGGGATCTCGTCGAAGGTCCGGCGCAGCGTTCGCGCGGCATTATAGGCAGGTAACACAACCGCGACCCGGCGACCGTTGATCATGACGCTGCTCTACTCCTGCTCGGCTCATTCCGGCGCACCGGCTCGTCACCGTTTCGCGCCTGTCCCCGGGACGGGATGCGCGACACGGGCGAGCCACGCGTCCTCGCAATAGCTGGGATCGCCCGCGGCGGCAGCGCCCGGCGCCGGCCTGGTACAGGGCCTGTCGCGATCCGACAGGTCGACCCGCCAGCTTTGGGACCAGCCCGCCGGCAGATAGTCGTGATCCCGACGCCAGATCGCAACCTCCCGGCTCCACTCGGGGCCCTGCCGCAACTCCTTGATCGGCTTTGCATAGGCCGTCGCGCCCGAGACGAGCGTGAGCGCGCAGAGACCCGCGCAGACACGGCGATACCGTCCCCCGGGACGCTCGGCGAGCACGATCAGCCCCAGGCTCGTCAAGGTCAGCGGGAGGAAGTTGTAGCGCTCGCCGGCGCCGACGCTGAACCAGTCGCTCTGACCGCTGACGATCATCCCGCCGCCGAATGATACGACCGCGATGGCCAGGCCCGGCGCGATCAGCCAGATCGCACCGTCGCGGCGACCCCGCACCGCCAGCACGGCGAGCGCCGCACCATAGGCCAGCATCGCCGCGGCCGCGCACCACCAGCCCAGGCCGTCGGCGCTGTAGGAGGTGTAGACGAGGTGTCCGAGCTTCCCGGCCGGCTTCGTCGTCAGGAAGGGCATCGCGACGAGCCGCACGAACAGGATCGCCGCCAGTGTCGCCGGATCGAGAAACTGCCCCCGCACCGGGCTGGGGGTGAAGAATAGGAGCAATTGCAGCGCCGTCCCGATCGCGAGCGCCGCGGTCTGTCCGATGCGCGCGAGATCGCGGTCGATCAGGCTGCGCAGCGCGAAGAACGGCATCAGGACGATGGCGCCCGGGCCGCAGAGCGGCGCGAGGATCAACAGCGCCCAATAGCCGACACGTGCGACTACAGACGCCGGGACATCAAGCGCGAGGATCAGCGCCGCGCACAGCGCGAGGTGGAACTGGATGTGGAGGACGTTGAGGAAGACCTCCTCGGTTCTGGGGCCGATCGCGATGACCAGCAGCGCGGCGACCACCGCCCGGCGATTGCCCAGCCACCGGGCGCGCGCCGTGAGGATAAGGATGGCCGGGAGGAGCTGAAAGATCAGGGCGATGAGCATCGTCAGACAGGGCGCGCGCTCGAGCGGCCACGCTCCGGTACGCACCAGATGGGCGACCGCCACCGTGCTCGCGTTCGCCCCGAGGTTCAGATAGCCGCCGAACGAGCGGAACAGTGCCTCCAGGGCGGGACGATGCCACGCGTAGGCGAAGAAGATCGTCCCTTCCTCATTCAGGAACCGGCCATGCAGCGACGCCTGCGGCAGACGCAGCAACACCAGGACGGCGAAGGCGGCGAGCAGCGCCAGCCTCGCCGGGGGCGTGAAGACGCGGGCGGCGCCACCGCCGTCCGCATAGACCGTATCCGGCTGGCCGGTACCCGATCGCACCGCTATCCCGCCAGGGCGGCGACCAGCGCGCGCACCTTCTTCTGGCGCCACTGCGGCAGCGGCGCGATCAGCCAGTAGTGCGAATCGCCCTCGCTGCGGGCGAACTCCGCCACCCGTCCCGCGGCGAGATCGCCCGCGGCGAGCAGCGCGGGTACCGTCGCGCGGCCGAAGCCCGCCGCCGCCGCCTCGATGGCGAGGCCCGCGTCCGCCACGGTCATGCCGGGCTCGTCCCCCTCGGGCGTGCCCGGCCACGCGATCGGCGTCGTGCCGCCGTCCGCGCGGCCCACGGTGACGAAGCCGTTGCCGATCAGCGCGACGCCCTCATGCTCGCCCTTGTCCGCGGCGAAGCACACCGCGAGATCGAGATTGGCCTCGGTGAAGTCCAATCCGCCATCCGCGGCGAGCAGCACGAAGCGCAGCTCGGGATCGGTCGCGGCATAGGCGGTGAGGCGCGGCGCCAGCCACTTGGCGGTGAAGTCGCGCGGCGCCGCGATTGTCAGGGTCTGCGAGGATTGCCCCGCCTGCATCGCGCGCACCGCCTCCTCGAACTGGAGGAAGCCCGCGCGCAGCGCGGCGAGGCCGCCCTCGCCCTCGGGCGTCAGCTCGAGCCCGCGCGTGGTGCGACGGAACAGCACGACGCCGAGCGTATCCTCCAGCGCGCGGATCTGCTGGCCGACCGCGGCGGGGGTCACCGCCAGCTCGTCGGCGGCGCGGGTGAAACTCAGATGACGCGCGGCGGCATCGAGCACGCGCAGGCCGTTGAGCGGGAGATGGGTCCGCTTCATGGGGAGCGTCTACCGCGCGGTCGCCGGTGCCATCAGCGCGAAGCGCGGGATCGCGACCGCGAAGGCGCTGTCGTCCGCGCCGGCCATGCCGTAGGCGCCTTCCATCGTCCCGCTCGACGTCGCGAGCGGGCAGCCCGAGACGTAATCGTAGCTCTCGCCCGGCGCGAGGATCGGCTGGTCGCCGACCACGCCTTCGCCGTCGACCCGCTGGACCTCGCCGCGTCCGTCGGTGATCGTCCAGTGCCGGCGGAGCAGCTGCACGGTCTGTTCGCCGTCGTTCTCGATGCGGATGTGATACGCCCAGAACCAGCGCCCGCGCGACGGATCGGACTGTTCGGGCAGATAGCTGACCGAGACGCGCACCGTCACGCCGAGCGTGGTCTGCTGATAGGGGAACAGCGCCTTCACAGGCCGACCTTGCTCAAGGCTCGGTCGAAATCGTCGATCACGTCCTGCGCGTCCTCGAGCCCGATCGAAAGCCGCAGCATCCCCTCGGTGATCCCCATCCCGGTGCGCACCTCCTCGCTCAGCCCGCTGTGCGTGGTCGAGGCGGGATGCGTCATCAGGCTGCGCGAATCGCCGAGATTGTTCGAGATGTCGACAAGTTCGAGCGCGTCGAGCAGCCCGTGCGCCTGCGCGCGGCCGCCGTCGAGCTTGAGCACGATCACCGTGCCCCCGGCGCGCATCTGCGCGCGCGCGAGATCATATTGCGGGTGCGACGGCAGATGCGGGTAGAGCAGCCACGGCACCCGCGTCTCCAGGAAGGCGGCGACCCTGAGCGCATTCTCGCTCTGCCGCATGATCCTGAGGTCGAGCGTCTCGAGCCCCTTGAGCACCACCCAGGCGTTGAACGGCGACA
>CAZZZX010000341.1:0-4072 GCA_964658585.1 uncultured Novosphingobium sp. | reverse complement strand
AACAAAAGCGCCGCGCTCGGGCAAGTGGCCGCGACCGGACGCCCCTAGAGAGGGTGGGCGGCAGGGGATGGCGATGCATGTCGATACGCTGATTGCCGGTGCGACGATCGTCACGATGGACGGCAGCCGGCGCGTCATCACCGACGGCGCGATCGCGATTCTCGGCGACCGCATCGCCGCGATCGGCAAGCGCGCCGAGATCGCGGCGCAATGCCAGGCCGCCGAGACGATCGACGGCCGCCGCTTCGTCGCGACGCCGGGCTTCGTCAACTGCCACGTCCATCTCACCGAGACGCTGATCCGCGGCTTCCTGCCCGAGACACTGCCCTTCGAGGAGGGTCTGATCCGCTGGGTGATCCCGCTCTACGAAGGCCAGACGGCGCAGGAGCAGGTGATCGGCGCGCGGCTCGCGGTGCTCAACATGTTGCGCACCGGTACGACCAGCTTCATCGAGGCGGGTACGTTGATCGCCTTCGACGCGGTGGTGGCGGCGATCGCCGAGACCGGCATCCGCGGCGTGGTCGGCCGATGGGCGCAGGATCGCGCCTTCGGGCCCGGCGAGGACCAGACCGCGCTCACCGAAGCGGCGCTGGCGGGGCTCGAGGACGAGCTCGCCCGCTATCCCAACGACGGCCGACTGATCGCCGCCGCGCCGCTGCTGATCGGGCACAGCACCAACACCGAGGCGCTGTGGCGCGGCGCCAAGACGCTCGCCGACGCGCACGGCGCGATCGTCTCGGCGCATATGGGGCCGGCGGCGGACGATCCGGACTGGTACATCGCCAATACCGGCAAGCGGCCGATCGAATTCCTCGCCGCGATCGGCGCGCTCGGCCCCAACGTCAATCTCGTCCACATGGTCCATGTCGATGCGGGCGAGGTCGCGCTGCTCGCCGCGGTGGGCGCCAACGTCACCCATTGCCCCGGCGCCGCGCTCAAGGGCGGCTATGGCGCGAGCGCGATCGGGCTGTTTCCCGAGATGGCGGCGGCGGGCGTCAACCTGGCGCTCGGCACCGACGGTTCGGACAATCACGACATGATGAAGATCGTCACGCTGATGGCCGGGCTGTTCAAGGACGCACGCCGCGACACGACGATCTTCCCGGCGGGCGAGGCGCTGGAGATGGCGACCGTCAACGGCGCGCGCGCGATGGGCCTGGGCGACCGGATCGGCAGCCTCGAGGTCGGCAGGAAGGCCGACATCGTGCTCCACGACACCGATCGCCCCGAATGGGTGCCGCTGCACAACGTCGTCAACCAGCTCGTCTGGTCGGCGGACGGGCGCGGCGTCCACAGCGTCTGGGTCGACGGACGCCGCGTCGTCGCGGATTATCGCTGCACCACGATTGACGAGACCGCGCTCTATGTCGAGGCGCGGGCGGCGGCGAATGCGGTGATCGCGCGCTCGGGCCTGCCGGCGACGGGCGCCTGGCCGATCAGCTAGAGATTTCCAGGAGGTTCCGATGGACTATCGATCGATCCAGGTCACCCCGCTCACGCCCGCGATCGGCGGCGAGATATCGGGGGTCGACCTGACCCGGCCGCTCACCAACCAGCAGGTCGACGAGCTGCACACCGCGCTCGCCGACCGGCTATGCATCTTCTTCCGCGACCAGCCGATCGATCACGACGATCACAAGCGGCTCGCCAACCATTTCGGCGGCATCCATATCGCCGAGAGCACCGCGCCGTGGCGCGTGCCGGGGCATCCGGAGGTGACGATCATCCACGCCGACAAGGATTCCACCTTCGTCGCGGGCGAGGACTGGCATTCGGACATGAGCTGCGACGCCGAGCCGCCGCTCGGCTCGATCCTCTACATGCACACCATCCCCGAGGTCGGCGGCGATACCGTCTTCTCGAACATGTACGCCGCCTATGACGCCTTGTCCGAGCGCATGAAGGCGCATCTCGACGGCCTGACCGCGATGCACGATTCGGCGGTCGGCTTCGGCGGGATCACGCCCGAGGGCATGAAGCTGCCGCGCCACTCGCATCCGGTGATCCGCACGCATCCGGTGACGGGGCGCAAGTGCATCTACGTCAACAAGGGCTTCACCGTCGCGATCGAGGGTCTTCCGGCGGCGGAGAGCCGGGCACTGCTCGATTATCTGTTCGCCCATGTCCAGCACCCGATGTTCCAGTGCCGCTTCCGCTGGCGCCCGCACTCGATCGCCTTCTGGGACAATCGCTGCGCGCAGCATTCGGCGATCTGGGACTATTTCCCGCAGACCCGCTCGGGCTTCCGGGTCCAGGTGCTGGGGGACGTGCCGCGCTGAGGGCGTGCGGGAGAGGGTCTTCTGCTTCTGTCGATGCGCCGCCTCACCGGGAAGAACCTCAACCCTCTTCCGCAAAGGCGGGACAGGGCCATGCGAACAGGCTTCCAATGTTGGAATTCCGCGTATAACTGGTGCGTTCGATCATCCCCTGCGGAGACCGGACAATGCCCCATCGCATCACCGAACCCCACCTGCCGCCAGCCATGCACCTCGGCGCGAGAGTGCCCGCGGTAACGGTCGCGGGTATCGCCGGACTCATCCGTATCACCCCTGTGGGAGGCCGGTCGGGGGGTGACGTGGCGGCAACTTCGTCAACTTCCGCGGCGTCCGGTCGCCGCGCGCGCGGCTACGACACCAGCCGCGGGACCGCCGCGATGCCGACGTGGAAGCGGCCCTCGGAATGCTCGGGCTTGCCGTCGCGCGGCGCGACTCGGTGCTGGACGACGCCGTTCTTGCCGAAGCCCGGGACCAGCGGCCGGTCGGTCTTGCTGCTCAGCCACAGCCGCAGCAGGTGGCGTTTGCGCTGCGGCTCGGGAAAATCGCTGAACGCGGTGCGCGCGTGGAGCGCGGCATAGTTGGACAGCCACTGGATGTCGCCGGGTCGGAAATCCATCTCGATCGCCATGCCGGGCTCGTAGGTGATCTCGTCGAACAGCCGCAGCACCTCGAGCTGGTCCGCGGTCAGTTTGGGCACGCCCGGATAGTCCTGCGCGGTGACGATGTAGAGCGAGCCCGCATACATGCTGAACACGTCCTGCTCGACGCTGACGATCGGCGAGCGGTAGGTGTCGGCCGGCGCATTGTGGTCCTGCCGGCGCCAGTCCCAGTTGAACGGCTCGAGCAGCAGCCCGGCGAGATCGGGGCGGCGGCGCAGGATCTCGTTGTAGATCTCCGCGCCCGACACCAGGCACGAGGTGCCGCCCTGCTTGGCCGGGCGCAGGCACATCAGCGCGACGATGTCCGAGCTGTCCGAATGATAGATCAGCCTGTCGCGCACCTTGGAGGAGAGCGCGGTCGGATCGTCCATCGTCTTGTCGGAGGTCGCATAGACATGGTCGATCAGGTCACCCATCTCGTTCTGGCGGATCGGATCACCCATGTGCAGGCCGAGCACGTAGTAGATCGCCGACGACAGCGCGTCCGAATAGAGCGCCACGCGCAGGCCGCGGACCAGCACGAAGCCACGCCCGAAATCGACCTCGTGCCGCCACGCAGCGACCGCATCGGCGCACTCGACCAGCGGATAATCCGCCGCCTGCACGGTGCGCAGATCGGGATCGTCCTCGACGAAGCGGATGCCGATCTGCTCGAGCTCGTGGCGCTGCGCGTCGGTGAGCATGTGGACCCACGCCTCGCTGCGCATCAGCGCGTCGCCGCGCCAGGCCGCCGCGGTCGTCACGGGCGAGGGAATGTCGATGACGCTCATCTGATCTGGCTCCCGAACTCTGGGTCTTCGCCGGCACGCTGCCAGCGCGGCGGGCGGGCGTCTTGTTGTACCGCGTTGAAAGAGTTTCCCCACCGCGGTGCCATCGCATCGGCACTGCCGCGCAAGGTTCCGGCCGTCAATTAGTTGGGCGTGGACATGCAAGACGCATCGGACCCGTTTCATGGAGCTTGGATGAAAGTCGCCGGTGCAAGCGGCCATCTCTCGGGAGAGGCAAACCAGAACATAAGGGGTCAAACCGATGACGCGCACCCGAAACGTATTTCTCGCCGCCAGCGCGTCGCTCGCCGCCATGAGCCTGGCTTCGGTCCGTGCCGAAGCGGGGACGGCGCCCGCGGCGGACGCCGCC
>CAZZZX010000340.1:0-4078 GCA_964658585.1 uncultured Novosphingobium sp. | reverse complement strand
CTCGACCTCGCGGCGCGCTCGGCGGCGCCCTGATCGCTCAGGGCGAGACGCCGCGGACGACGTTCGGCGCGATGTTCGTGAAATTGGCCACGTCGGCCATCACCAGCCCTGTCGCGGGCGAGGCGAGCGCGGTCGCGATGGCCGCCTCGTCCGCGAAGGTCAGCACCGCGACGGCGAGGTCCGGCGCGTCCGGAGCCGCCGGGAAATACGCCTGGGCCGATCGCAGGCCGGCCGGGCCCCACTCCTTCTCGACCAGCGGCATATGCGTCGCGACATAATAGTCGCGGTCGAAACGGGCACCCTCGCCCGCCGCATAGGTCACGAACAGCTTTGCCATAGGACGTCCTCTCCATCGTTGACCATTGCGTGCGACGCTACCCGCGATCGGATCGCGCCGCCACCGTGCCCGCGGCACGGCGCGTCACCGCATCCTGCCGAAACAGGCGCGCAGCTCGTCGACGAACGCGACCGGCTGCTCGAACGCGGCGAAATGTCCGCCGCGGGCAAGACGGTTCCAATGGACGATATCGGGGAAGACGAGATCGGCCCATTTGCGCGCTGCGGTGATGATCTCCCTGGGGAACAGGCTGGCCCCGACCGGGAGCTCGACCCGCGTCGCGACGAACTTCGCCAGGCTTTCGCGATAGAGCCGGGCGGAAGAGGCGCCGGAATTGGGCAGCCAGTACAGCATGATGTTGTCGAGGATCTCGTCGCGGGTGAAGACGGTTTCGGGATCGCCGTCGCAATCGCTCCAGTTGCGCAGCTTCTCGTAGATCCACGCGGCCTGGCCCGCAGGCGAATCCGCGAGCGCGTAGCCGATCGTCTGCGGCCGCGTCGCCTGCTGGCGCGCATAGGCAGACTCGACCCGATCGTAATATCGGTAGCTCGCGACCGCCGCCTGCTCTTCCTCGTCCATCGGCCCCGAGAGATCGCCGGGCAACAGGCTGAGCATGTTGAGATGAATGCCGATCAGGCCCTGCGGACGCTGCGCGCCCATCTGCACGGTGACCGCGGCGCCCCAGTCACCGCCCTGGGCGCCATAACGACTGTAGCCGAGGCGCACCATCAGCTCGCCCCACGCCCGTGCGATCCGCTCGATCCCCCAGCCTTCCGCCGCCGGCTTGTCGGAGAAGCCGTATCCGGGCAGCGATGGCAGGACGAGATCGAAGGCGTCGTCCGCGCTGCCGCCATGCGCGGTGGGATCCACCAGTGGCCCGATCACCTTGTTGAATTCGATGACCGAGCCGGGCCAGCCATGCGTCATGACGAGGGGCAGCGCATCGGGATGCGGCGAACGGATGTGGAGGAAATGGATGGCCAGCCCATCGATCTCGGTCCGGTATTGGCCCCAGCGGTTGAGCGTTGCCTCGCACCGCCGCCAATCATAGCCGGTCCGCCAGTACTCGAGCAGCGCCGCGAGCTTCGCGACCGGAACGCCTTGCTCCCATCCCGCCGCCGTGGCGGGCTCGGGCAGGCGGGTCGAGGACAGGCGGCGCCGCAGATCGTCGAGTTCGGCCTGTGGAACGGCGAGATGAAAGGGCAAGATCGCGGGCATCGCCGTCTCCATGGTCGCGTCAGTTGCAGGGCTATGCCCCGGCATCATAGGGCGGCTTGCCTGCCGATGCGGTTCGGGCGGGTCGCAGCACGACGTCGAGGTTCTTGAGCCCGTTGATGAAGTTCGAGCGAAAGCGGCGCGGTGGCGCCTGCACCTCGAACCCGGCGACGCGATCGGCGAGGATATCGAACGCGATCCGCAACTGCATCTCGGCCAGCCGCGATCCGACGCAGACGTGCTGGCCCGCGCCGAAGCCGACATGCTGCGGACCGCGGCGCGCCAGATCGAGACGATCGCCCTCGGGAAAGACGCTCTCGTCGCGATTGCCCGAGATGTACCAGAGCACCACCTTGTCGCCCTTTGCGATCGGCCTGCCGCCGATCACCGTATCCGCGGTCGCGGTGCGCCGCATGTGCATCACCGGACTGGCGTGGCGGACGAGTTCGGGAATGGCGGTCTTGAACAGCGCGCGGTCCGCGCGGAGCGCCTGCCATTGCGCGGGATCGGCCGAGAAGGCGGCGACGCTGTGGCTGAGCGAATTGCGCGTCGTCTCGTTGCCGCCGACCAGCACGAGGATGAGATTGCCGACGAAATCGCCGAACGGCACGGGCACGCCGTCGGTCTGGGCATTGGCGAGCAGCGAGGCGATGTCGTCGGTCGGCGCGGCGCGGCGCGCGTCGAACAGGTCGCGGCAGAAGGCGAAGAACTCGCCCATCGTCGCCGCCATCGCCTCAGGGCTCTGGCGGAAATCGAGATCGTCCTCGCCGACGAACGCGTTGGTCCATTCGTAGAGCTTGGGCCACAGATCGGGCGACACGCCGATCAGCTCGGCGAGCGTCATCAGCGGCAGCGGTGCGGACAGCGCGGGCACGAGATCGATCGTCTCGTCGAGCGGGATCTCCGCCACCATCCGCTCCGCACGCGCACGGATCCGCGCCTCGATGTCTCCGAGCCGGCCGGGTGCGAGTGCCGGCATCACGAACTTGCGATACTGGGTGTGGATCGGCGGATCGCGCGAGATGAACGGGATACCGACCGCCGAGTCTCCCGCGCCGACCAGACCGACCTCGTTCTCGTTGAAGATGCGGTGGCCGCCATTGTCGTGCGCCGAGGAGAACAGTGCCGGCTGGCGCGAGACCTCGACGATGTCGGCATGGCGCGTCACCGCCCAGAAGCCGGCGCCGTCGCGCTCCGGATTCCAGTACACCGGATCGTCGCGGCGCAGCCGGGCGAAAACGTCCCACGGCACGCCCGCCTCGTAAAGGCCGGGGTTCTTCAGATCGGGCGCCAAGTCCATCCGTTCCGTCTCCCGAATTTCAGACGCACCGTCGTCTGTCGCGATGCTGCGCCCCTACGTAACGGATTGCCCGCGCAATGCCGATACAATAGTACATCACTTTACGAGCATCGAATCGATGCCGTGGGGGAGAGGACCGATGGCGCAGCGCTTCGCAACGAAGGTCGTGCTCATCACGGGCGCGGCACGCGGGATCGGACTCGCCGCCGCCGAGGCGTTCGCGGCGGAAGGCGCGCACGTCATCGTCACCGACATCGATGCGGACGAGGTCGCGCGCGTCGCGAAAGCCTTCGGTGGCGAGGGGCTCGTCCAGGACGTCGCCGACGAGGCGGGCTGGGCGACGCTGGTGGAGGGCATCCTCGCGCGCCATGGCCGGCTCGACATCCTCGTCAACAATGCCGGTGCCGCCTTCCTCAAGACGATCGAGGAGACGACCAGCGCGGACTGGCGGCGGCTGATGGCGGTCAATCTCGACAGCGTGTTCTACGGCACGCGCGCCGGCATCGGGGCGATGAAGGAGAAGGGCGGCGTGATCGTCAACGTCGCCTCGATCGCCGCCAACGTCGCCGAGCCGCTGTTCCCCGCCTACAATGCCACCAAGGCCGGCGTCGCGATGTTCACCAAGGCGGCGGCGGTGGATTGCGCACGCAAGGGCTATCCGATCCGGATCAACTCGCTCCATCCCGGCTATACCGAGACCAAGCTGGTCAACGATGCGGTGGTCGCGCTCGGTGAGGGCGCCGCCGCCTTCTCGGCGCAGGTCGTCGGTTCGATCCCGCTCGGGCGGCTCGCGCGACCCGAGGAGATCGCCGGTCCGCTGCTGTTCCTCGCCAGCGACGCGGCATCCTACATGGTCGGCAGCGAACTGGTCGTCGACGGCGGCTACATCGCGATCTGACGGTCGCATTCTCACGTCTTCATCTCGCAGAAGGATCGATCCGATGGCCTCGAGCAAACCCGTGATCGTCTATGGCGCGTCCGGATATACCGGTCGGCTGGTGTGCGAATATCTGCGCGAACTGCACATTCCGTTCATCGCGGCCGGCCGCGACGCGGCACGCATCCAGGACGTGCTCGACAAGGTGCCGGGGATCGAGAGCGCGGATTACGAGGTCGTCGAGGTCGAGCACAGCGTCGAGGCGCTGACCGCGCTGTTCGACGGCGCGCGGGTCGTCTGCAACATGGTCGGGCCGTTCATCCAGTTCGGGCCCGAGGTGGTCGACGCC
>CAZZZX010000339.1:0-4084 GCA_964658585.1 uncultured Novosphingobium sp. | reverse complement strand
GGGTCTTGTCAGTGGGGCACCGCAACTTGGCGCCGGCGCGGCGCTCGGCACCGCTGTTGGCGCGGCCGGCATCACCATGATCGCCGGTGGCGCCGCGGTTGGTGGCGCTCGCGCGCTTGGCGGTGCGGCACTTGGCGCGGTCCGTGCGGGCACGTCGATGGGATCGGCGGCATCGACGGCATACAGCCTCGGCAAGGAAACCGCTCCGGCACCGACCATCGCGGCTGGCCTTGGCGGTGTCGCGCGCGCCGCAGGCAATGCCGCCCGTGAACGCGCCTCCAGCGCCCTCGGTCTCGGAGAGGCCGCCTCTCAAGGCCGCGCCGCCGCATGGAACGCGCTCAATCGAACCGGCAGCAGCGATAGCTCGCAAGGCCCCGGCAGCGACGGTGCGCCTGCGTGGGCGCGCGCCATGCGCGGTCAGCAGACCGCCCGCCATCACCGTCAGATCGCGATGCACACCCTCCAGCAGGGCGATCGCGGCGGCGCCTCGGCCACCCCCGACATCAAGGAAAGGAACGAACCATGATCTTCAAGCGCGCTGTCCAGCGCTACGGACGAACCCCGGAGCCGGAGACGCCCTATCAGCGCGCCGGTCAGGTCTGGGACGAGCGGATCGGCTCCGCCCGCGCGCAGGCGCGCAACTGGCGGCTGATGGCGTTCGGTTGCCTGGCGCTGACCGGCGGCCTTTCGTCCGGTCTCGTCTGGCAATCGACCCAGAGCCGCGTCACGCCCTATGTCGTCGAGGTCGATCGGCTGGGCGAGGCCCGCGCCGTGACCGAGGCCGAGGCCGGATATCATCCGACCGATCCGCAGATTGCGTGGCACCTGTCGCGCTTCATCGCGAACGTCCGTGGCCGCTCGCTCGATCCCGTGCTGGTGCGCCAGGACTGGCTCGAAGCCTATGATTTCACGACCAAGCGCGGCAGCCAGTTCCTCGGCGACTATGCGCGCGGCGCCGATCCCTTCGCCAATATCGGCGAACGGACCGTGGCGGTTCAGGTCACCAGCGTGGTGCGGGCGTCGGACCGTTCGTTCCAGGTCAAGTGGACCGAGACCGCCTATGAGCGTGGCACCGAGGCCGGGACGTCGCGATGGACCGCGATTCTCACGATCGTGATCAAACCACCAAGCGACGCCGACACGCTGCGCCGGAATCCGCTCGGCGTCTATGTCGACGCGGTCGATTGGAGCCGCGAACTCGAGTCCGCAACGCCGCCGCGACCATCCGCGCCGCCGGTACCAGCACCGTCAGCGGCGTCCAACCTGCCGCTCGGCTCGCCCCTCGATGCCAATCTCGCTGCGCCCGCGCAGCCCGCCCCGGAGTCACGCCAATGAAATTCATCCTTCCCGTATCGGCCATCGCCCTCGCGACCGCGCCAGCGTCCGCGCAGATCATCGCATCGCCAAAGGTGCCGGCACCTGTGGCCGAGCCCGTCACCGCGCCAGCTTCGAAGCCCCCGGTCCGTCGTGTCCGCGTCAAACGCCCGATCAGCCCCAACGTGGCGCGCGTCGCGGCCGCGAACAGGGCGGCAACGCAGGAACCGCAGGCGCAGGCGTTCGTGAACGCCGTACAGGTCTTTCCGTTTTCGGACGGTGCGATCTACCAAGTCTACACCGCGCCGGGCGCGGTGACGGACATTGCCCTCCAGCCTGGCGAAGGCCTCGTGTCGGTTGCCGCCGGCGACACGGTGCGCTGGGTGATCGGCGACACGACGAGCGGCAGCGGCACGGAGAAACGCACCCATATATTGGTGAAGCCGTTTGCTTCGGGCCTCGCAACCAACCTCGTCATCACCACCGATCGGCGGAGCTACCACGTCCAGCTTACCGCCACGTCACGCACCGCAATGGCGGCGCTGTCGTGGACCTACCCCGCAGACCAGCTGATCGCACTGCGCCGGGCCGCCGAGCAGGCTGCTGCTACGGCACCGGTTTCGGAGGGCCTGTCGATCGACAGCCTTCACTTCAACTACACCATCAGTGGTGACCAGGCCGCATGGCGACCGCTCCGCGCCTTCGACGACGGCCGCCAGACGTTCGTCGAGTTTCCGGCCAGCATCGCGGTCGGCGAGGCGCCGCCATTCTTCATCATCGGACCGACAGGTGAGGCGGAACTAGCCAACTATCGCGTCCGCGGCCGTTTCTACGTGGTCGATCGCATCTTCGATGTGGCCGAACTCAGGCTCGGCACCCGGAAGCAGCAGATCGTCCGCATCAGCCGCGTTGCCGAAGGCAGCGCCTCGCGGAAGGACAAACGCTCATGAGCGAGGCCGTCATTCCTCCGGCTCCGAAGGTCGATCCCGAGACCTTGGCCATCCGGACCAAACCCGCCCGCGCGATCCGGTTTCGCCGGGGTGTCATCATAGCCATTGCCGCCCTCGGGTCGATCAGCCTGATGGCCGTGGCCTGGATCGCACTGAAGCCGCGCGTGTTCAGCGCCGTCGCCGATCGTCAGGAACTCTCGGAGCCGAGTAATCGGCCATCCGCTGATGTTTTGAACGGCTTGCCAGCGACCTACGGTGACGCCCCAAAACTTGGGCCGCCATTGCCCGGAGATCTTGGACGACCGATCCTCGAGAGCCAGCGCAGGATGGCGTCGGAAACCGGGGCGGGCAGCGACCTCTCGGGTCAGCAAGCTGCGCAGGAGCGCGAGCACCAGCTCGCAGAGCTCAAGGCGGCCCGCGAGTCTGGCGTGCTGGTGCAGGGTCGCGCGGCTGCCTCGCCATCAACCGTCCCCGATGCAGCGGGCACGTCAGCGCCGACCGCGACACCTTCGTCTGACCCGACGCTCGATCCCGATCGTGATCCGAACGCGCAGGGTCGCAAGGCGCAATTTGTCGGGACGCTCGACCGTTCGGATGACGTCAACCCCCACAGGCTGACAGCAGCGCCGTCGCCTTATCTGCTCTCGGCGGGAAGCGTTATTTCGGCGAGCCTGATCACGGGTCTTCGTTCCGACCTCCCCGGTTTGGTCACGGCGCAGGTGACCAGTCAGGTGTTCGACAGCCCGACAGGGCGAATCTTGCTCATTCCCCAAGGATCGCGGCTGATCGGCAGCTACGACAGCGTGGTCGCCTTCGGCCAGAAGCGCGCGCTGATCGTGTGGCAGCGGATCATGCTGCCCGATGGCAGCTCGATGAGAATCGACAACGTGCCGGCGACCGATGCGTCGGGCTATGCCGGGCTGCAGGACAAAGTCGATTTCCACACATGGGCGCTGCTCAAGGGCGTCGTGCTGTCCACGTTGCTCGGTGTGGGTTCGCAGCTGACGGTTACGGGTGAGAGCGACCTCGTCCAGGCGATCAGGGAGTCGACCCAGCAGAATGTGTCGCGTGCCGGGGATCAGCTCACATCGCGCAATCTCAACATCCAACCGACGATCACGATCCGGCCCGGTGCGACGGTCCGGCTGGTCGTTCACAAGGATCTCATACTCGCGCCATGGCGCGGCTAGGAGCAGGTGATGCCCGAACTGAAACTGGCACGGCTGCCGGACAGGACTCCGGTCAAGCTGGCGATCACCGTCACACCCGATCTGCACCTGATGCTGCAGCAATATGCGGCGCTCTATGCCGAGGCATATGGCCGGGAGGAGTCTGTCGCCGAACTCGTGCCCGCGATGTTGGCGGCATTCCTCGAAAGCGATCGCAACTTCGTTCGTAGCCGCGGGGTCGCAAAATGAGCGCCGAGACGGAGACTCCGGATCGATTCGTCAAGCTCGACGAGGTCAAGCGCCGCGTTGGGCTTGGCAAGACAATGATCTATCGTCTGATCCAGGAAGGGAAGTTTCCCGCGCCCTACAAGTTGTCGCCATTCGCCTCGCGCTGGAGCGATCGGGAGGTCGTGGCCTGGATCAACCACGTCAAAGATGGCTTCGAGGGAAAGCGCCGCAAGTCTTAGACCCTTTGACCGCGGAAATGAGGTTAGATCGATCACTCAAGTGGAGGTGAGTGGCCCATTTCCTCCGCTTTTTTGCGCTGTTGCGAAGTCAGAGCCTTCCATATCCGATGGACGTTGCGAAGCGGCATGCCGCGCAGGTCGGCCACGAAGTTTGCCTTGTCGAGGCGGACTTTGAAGAAGCTCG
>CAZZZX010000338.1:0-4087 GCA_964658585.1 uncultured Novosphingobium sp. | reverse complement strand
CGAGATGCTGGACGGCTATCGCGGCATCGCCGCGGTCGCGGTGCTGTGCTTCCACGCGACGCTCGGCGAGGGGTTGCGGCTGGCCCCCTACGCCTATCTCGCGGTCGACTTCTTCTTCATGCTGAGCGGCTTCGTGATCGCGTCCGCCTATGAGGCTCGGCTCGCGGACGGCATGACAGTCGCGGCGTTCGCGCGGCTGCGGATCGAGCGGCTGTATCCGCTCATCGCCTTCACCGCGCTGCTCGGCGCGATCTTTGCGGCGCGCGATTATGATCGCCCGACGCTCGCGGTGCTGGTCGTCACCGGACTGTTGCTGATCCCGACCCCGCTCGCGGCCCGCGCGCACGACCATTCGCTGATCGCGCTCAATCCGTTCGCCTGGTCGCTGCTCTGGGAGATCGTCGCCAATATCTTCTATGCCGCGGCCCGCCCGCGGCTGCACGGCGCCCGGCTGTGCCTGCCGGTCGCACTGGGCTTCGTCGCAACCGCGGCGGCGGCGCTTCATTTCGGCACGATGGATTTCGGATCGCAATGGCGAAACGGCTGGGCAGGCCCGGCGCGGCCGTTGTTCGGCTTCTTCATGGGGATCGCGCTGTTCCGCGGCTGGCGCGCGGGGCGGTTCGCACGCGTCCGGCTCGATCCGCTGGTCGCGGCGGTGCTGCTGTGCGCGGTGTTCGTCGTCCCGCGCGCCGGACCTGCCGCACCGGTGATCGATCTCGGCGTCGTGCTGATCGTGTTTCCGCTCGTCGTGCTGGCCGGCGCGAACGCGGACGCTGGGCGGTGGGCGCCGCTCTGCGCCGCGGCGGGGCGCCTGTCCTATCCGCTCTACGTCCTGCAGGGCGGCGTCTTCGCGGTGCTCCACACTCTGCCCGCGGCGCTCGGTCTCGCCGACGCGGCGGCGACCGGCTTCACGATCGCGCTGATGCTCGGCTATGCGCTGTTCGCCCAGGCCGTGCTCAAGGCGATCGACGAGCCGGCCCAGGCATGGCTCGCCGCGCGCCGTTGCCGGGGTGTCCGCTATTTCGGGACGAAGGGCAGCAGCGCGGCATAGGCGTCGCGGCCCGGCTTGCCCGGCACCGCGACGCCGTGGCCGAGCAGGAAGGCGTGGCGCACGATCTCGGCCTGCTGCTCGATCCCGTAGCGCGCGAACGGCCGGCCCGGCACATAGTCATAGCCGTATCGGCAGAACGGATGCCGGACGAGCGGCAGGAACCAGCGCCCGCCACGCTGCGCCTGCCAGACATGCGTCATCTCGTGGACGAACAGCGCCTGCATCGCGAAGCCCGCCGCGGCGAAATCCGGCTGCCAGGCGGAGCCGCGCGCGTGGCACCAGACATGCCCGTCGGGCGCCATCACGACATTGCGCGGCTGGAGCGGCCACCAGGCACGGTGATGGACGCGCACCCGCTCGTAAGCGATCGCATCGCCGAACACGGGCCGGCACAGCGCGACCTCGCCGGGCGTCAGCGGGCGGTCGTCGCTCAATAGGGTGCCGGGTCGCCGGCCGCGACGACCTTGGCCTTCACCATGATCGGCGCGCCCTTGGCGAAGCGCACGGTGAGCGGCATCGTGCCGCCCGCGGTGATCTGCGGCGCGACGCCGAACAGCATCAGGTGATAGCCGCCCGGCGCCAGCGTGGCGGTGCCGCCTGCAGGCACGTCGATGCCGTCGACAGGGCGCATCGTCACCATCGCCATGCCCGTCCCGGGCGTCGCCGAGGATCCGCCCTCGGTCATGCTGCGGTGGAGTTCGGTCGCGCCGGCCGCCGAGCTATCGACCGCGAGCAGGCGCGTCGGCTCGCGTCCGCCATGGACGACCAGATAGCCCGCCGACGGCCGTCCCGGCACCGGCGCGAGCCGCACCCAGGCGTCATCCACCCACAGCGTACCCGCCGGATGCCGATCGCACCCGCCGATCATGAGCATGGCGACCGCCGCCAGTATCGAATTGCGACGCATATCAGCGGTCCCTCGTCGTGACGGACGCGTGATTAGGCGCGGGCGACGCTTGCAGCAAGCAGCCGCCCCACTATATCGCCAGCCGTCAGTTCCCGCCGGTCCTTCGCTTGATGAGGGGGGACGGGCGGCTCGTCGCAAATCGAGAGAATCAAGAGGGTAGATTGAATGGCTAAGGTTATCGGCATCGACCTCGGCACCACCAACAGCTGCGTTTCCGTGATGGAAGGCGGCAAGCCCAAGGTCATCGAGAATTCGGAAGGCGCGCGCACGACGCCGTCGATCGTCGCCTTCACCAAGGACGGCGAGCGGCTGGTCGGCCAGCCGGCCAAGCGCCAGGCGGTGACCAATCCCGCCAACACGGTGTTCGCGGTCAAGCGGCTGATCGGCCGTCGCTTCGACGATCCGATCACCAAGAAGGACACCGAGCTGGTGCCCTATCACATCGTCAAGGGCCCGAACGGCGACGCCTGGGTGCAGGCCGGTGGCGAGGACTATTCGCCCTCGCAGGTCTCCGCCTTCACGCTCCAGAAGATGAAGGAGACCGCCGAGTCCTATCTCGGCGAGACCGTGACGCAGGCGGTCATCACCGTCCCGGCTTACTTCAACGACGCGCAGCGCCAGGCGACCAAGGACGCCGGCAAGATCGCCGGTCTCGAGGTGTTGCGCATCATCAACGAGCCGACCGCGGCGGCACTCGCCTACGGGCTCGAGAAGGACAACAACAAGACGATCGCGGTCTACGACCTCGGCGGCGGCACGTTCGACATCTCGGTGCTCGAGATCGGCGACGGCGTGTTCGAGGTGAAGTCGACCAACGGCGACACCTTCCTCGGCGGCGAGGATTTCGACGCCAAGATCGTCGAATATCTTGCCGAGGGCTTCAAGAAGGACGAGTCGATCGATCTCACCAAGGATCGGCTCGCGCTCCAGCGCCTGAAGGAAGCCGCCGAGAAGGCCAAGATCGAGCTCTCGTCGGCGCAGTCGACCGAGGTCAACCTGCCCTTCATCACCGCCGACCAGAACGGCCCCAAGCATCTCGTCAAGACGATCACCCGCTCGGATCTCGAGCGTCTCGTCGATCCGCTGATCCAGCGCACGATCGAGCCGCTCAAGAAGGCGCTGGCGGACGCCGGCCTCAAGGCGTCGGACATCAACGAGGTCGTGATGGTCGGCGGCATGACGCGGATGCCCAAGGTGCGCGACGCGGTGAAGTCGTTCTTCGGCAAGGAGCCGCATGTCGGCGTCAACCCCGACGAGGTCGTCGCGATGGGCGCGGCGATCCAGGCGGGCGTTCTGCAGGGCGACGTCAAGGACGTGCTGCTGCTCGACGTGACGCCGCTGAGCCTCGGCATCGAGACGCTGGGCGGCGTGTTCACCCGGATGATCGACCGCAACACCACGATCCCGACCAAGAAGTCGCAGACCTACTCGACCGCGGAGGACAACCAGAACGCGGTGACGATCCGCGTCTTCCAGGGCGAGCGCGAGATGGCGGCCGACAACAAGATGCTCGGCAATTTCGACCTGATCGGCATCCCCGCGGCACCCCGCGGCGTGCCCCAGATCGAGGTGACGTTCGACATCGACGCCAACGGCATCGTCAACGTGTCCGCCAAGGACAAGGGCACCGGCAAGGAGCAGCAGATCAAGATCCAGGCGTCGGGCGGCCTCAGCGATGCCGATATCGACGGCATGGTCAAGGAAGCCGAGCGCTTCGCCGAGGAGGACAAGAAGCGTCGCGAGGCGGCCGAGGCGAAGAACAATGCCGAGAGCCTGATCCACTCGACCGAGCGCCAGCTCGTCGAGCATGGCGACAAGGTCGATGCCAGCCTCAAGACCGAGATCGAGGCGGCGGTGGCCGAGGCCAAGACCGCGGTCGAAAGCGGCGACGCGACCGCGATGAGCGAGAAGGCGCAGGCGCTGGCGACGGTCTCGATGAAGCTCGGCCAGGCGATCTACGAGAAGGAGCAGGCGGCACAGGCGTCTCCGGGTGCCGAGGCACCCAAGCAGGACGACGTCGTCGACGCGGAATTCTCCGAGGTCGACGAGACCAAGTAAGCGAGAGCCCCTCTCCCTCGGGAGAGTGGGACGTGGAGACTTGGCGGCGTAGCCGCCCAGTCGGAGTGGGG
>CAZZZX010000337.1:0-4089 GCA_964658585.1 uncultured Novosphingobium sp. | reverse complement strand
GATCGCGCGCTGGGGCTCGGTTTCGGTGCGGTCAAGGGGCTGATCGGCGTCACGCTGCTCTTCATGCTCGGCAATCTCGTCTACGATATCGGCTTCGGGGGCACCGCGCCGCGTCCCGACTGGGTGCGCGAGGCGCGCAGCTATCCGCTGCTCCAGGCCAGCCGCCGCGCGATCGACGATTTCGTCGCGCATCGCCGCGCCGGCACGCCGCCGCCGGGCGATGGCGACACGGGCCGCGGCGCCTCGACGGATGGCGGCGCAGCGCCTATCTGATCGTCATGTCGGCCGCGCTCTACAACAGCACCATCCTGCGGCTCGCCGCCTCGATCCCCCACCACATGCTGATCGCCGATGCGCCCGGACGCGCCGAGAGGCGCTCGCCGATCTGCGGCAGCCGCGTCACGGTGAGCGTGGTTCTGGGAGCGGACGGTCGCGTCGCCGCGCTCGGCCAGGAGGTGCGCGCCTGCGCGCTCGGCCAGGCCTCGGCCGCGCTGATGGGCACGCACGCACTCGGCCGCACCCCCGCGGAACTCGCCGCCGCGCGCGACGCGCTCGCCGCCTATCTCGCCGGCACGCGCGACGATCCGGGCGACTGGCCGGGGCTCGAGATCTTCGGCCCGGCGCGCGGCTATTCGGCGCGGCATCCGTCGATCCGGCTGAGCTTCGAGGCGGTCGCCGAAGCGGCCGAGCGCGCCTCGACCCACGCCCGGGCCGCGGCGTGAGCGCACCCGCGGGCGACGGTTCGCTGCTCCACGACGGCGTCATCATGCTCGCCGCGGCCTTGCCCGCGGTACTGGTGTTCCGGCGCTTCGGGCTCGGCGCGGTGCTCGGTTATCTCCTCGCCGGCGTCGTCATCGGGCCGCAGATGCTCAATCTGGTCGGCGGTGCCGAGGGCAAGATGGGGGTCGCGCAGATCGGCATCACGCTGCTGCTGTTCCTCGTCGGGCTCGAACTCGCGCCACGCCGATTGTGGGAGCTGAGACGCGAGATCTTCGGGCTCGGGCTGGCGCAGGTCGTGATCGCGGGGCTGGCGATCAGCGGCGTGGTGCTCGCCTTCACCGGTTTCAGCGCGGCGGCGGCGATCGCGCTCGGGCTGCCGCTGGCGCTGTCGTCGACCGCGCAGGTGCTGCCGCTGCTGCGCAGTCAGGCGCGGCTGCACACGCCGTTCGGCGAGCGCGCCTTCTCGATCCTGCTGTTCCAGGATCTCTCGATCATCCCGCTCATCACCGTGATCGCAGCGCTGTCGCGGGCGCCGGCGGATGCCAGTGCGCCGCCGGGCTGGCTGCTTGCGCTCTATACCGTCGGTGCGATCGTCGTGCTGGTGCTGGTCGGCCGCTATCTGCTCAGCCCGCTGTTCCGCCTGATCGGCCATCTCGGCGAGCGCGAGCTGTTCGTCGCCGCCGGCCTGCTGACCGTGCTCGCCGCATCGGCGATGATGGAGTTCCTCGATCTCTCGACCGCGCTCGGCGCGTTCATCGCGGGCGTGATGCTCGCCGACTCGCCTTATCGGCACGAGCTCGAGGCCGATGTCGAGCCGTTCCGGTCGATCCTGCTCGGGCTGTTCTTCCTGACCGTCGGCATGCTGCTGGACGTCCGCGTGATCGCCGAGCGGCCGCTGTTCGTGATCGCGCTCGCCGCCGCGCTGATCGCGGTCAAGACCGCGGTGCTCTACGGGATCGGCCGGCTCGCCGGGATGCCCAACCGCTCGGCGATCGCGCTCGGGCTGCTGCTCAGCCAGGGTGGCGAGTTCGGCTTCGTGCTGTTCGGCCAGGCGAGCCAGGCGCAGTTGATCGCGCCGCAGGCGGTCAGCCTGTTCGCCGCGGTGGTGACGCTGTCGATGGCGACGACGCCGTTCCTGATGTCGCTAGCGCGGCGCTTCGGCGGCGAGGCGGCGGGCGCCAAGCTGCGCGGGCTCGCCGGCCCCGAAGAGGCCGCGCAGGCCAGCGCGATCGTCGTCGGGCATGGCCGCTTCGGCCAGACGCTGACCCAGATCCTGCTCGCGCGCGGACTGTCGCTGACCATCGTCGACATGGACACCGAGATCATCGACATCGGGGACCGGCTGGAGATCAAGATCTACTATGGCGACGGTACCCGGATCGACCTGCTCCGCCAGGCCGGTGCGGACGAGGCCAAGCTGATCTGTTTCTGCATCGACAACGGCGCGCCCGACGCGGCGACGCTCGCGGCGGTGCGCGAAGCGTTTCCGCGCGCGCGGCTCTATGTCCGCGTGTTCGATCGCCGGCACCTGCTGGCGATCGAGAATGTCGAGATCGCGGGATCGGTGCGCGAGGTGTTCGAGAGCGCGATCTGCATGGGCCGCGACGTGCTCGCCTCGCTCGATGTCGAGGAGGAGGAAATCGACCGCATCGTCGCGGATTATCGCGAGCGCGATCGCCGCCGCTTCCACATCCAGCACGAGGCCGGCGAACTGCGCGTCGGGCTGGGGCTGATGTACCGGCCCGGCAAGACCGCGGACAGTCTGGAGGCGGAGGCGTGACGATGCTGATCGTGTTCGCGGCGCTGTCGGGTGCGTGTGCGGTGATGGCGGGTGCGTTCGGCGCGCATGGCGCGAGCGGCGAGGCGGCGGAGTGGCTCAAGACCGGCGGCCAGTACCAGCTCGTCCATGCGGTGGCGGCGCTCGCGGTGCTGTCGCGGCCGGGCGGCACGGCCAGCGGCTGGCTGTTCGTCGCGGGCGGCGCGCTGTTCGCGGGCACGCTCTACGCGATGGCGCTTGGCGCCCCGCGCTGGTTCGGCGCGATCACGCCGATCGGCGGCGCGGGGATGATCGCGGGCTGGCTGTGGCTGGCGTGGAGCGCGCTCCGGGCCGGCTGAGGCGCGACGCCCCGCGACCAGCCGAGCCGCGGACGTCGCCGAGGCTGGAGCCGCGTCGCCCGACACGCTCTGCCGCGGGTCGGTCGCACCTGTCGCGTCCGATCTGCGTTAAGGAGCGGGCGGCCGAACCGGCCGTCGCGAGACTTCCGACATCGGAACCTGGCGACGTCTATCGCAAGCGTCGTAAGCGGTAGCGTTTCTGCAACTGAGTCTCGGGCCGCCGTATGAGCCTTCTTGCCGCATTGATCCTGGGTGCTTCCAGTCCGGCGATACCGGTTCAAACCTATGTAGAGGCCGTGGGTCCGAAGGGCCCGCTCAAGGGAACGATGCTCGCGCCATCAAAGGCCCGAGCGCCCGTCATATTCATGATCCCGGGTTCCGGTCCGACCGACCGGGACGGCAACAGCCCGAAAGGCCTCAAGGCCGCATCGCTCAAGCTTCTCGCCGAAGGCCTGGCGGCGAACGGGATCGCTACCGTCCGGGCCGACAAGCGAGGCATGTATGCAAGCGCAGCGGCGACCCCGGACGCCAATGCGGTCACGATCAGCGACTATGCGGACGACGTGCGTTCGTGGGTGTCCTCCATCCGGCATCAGACAGGCGCGAGGTGCGTATGGCTTCTGGGTCACAGCGAGGGCGGGCTCGTCGCGCTTGCCGCCGCCCGTGAAAGCGCGGATATATGCGGCCTCGTTCTCGTCTCGACCGCCGGCAGGCCAATGGGGGCGGTCCTTTCGGAGCAGTTGAAGTCAAATCCGGCCAATGCGCCGATCCTTGATCAGGCCCTGCTGGCGATCCGGGAACTTGAAGCGGGGCACCATGTTGATCCGACCGGGCTGGATCCTGCCCTGCTGCCTTTGTTCAGGCCGGCGGTTCAGGATTTTCTGATCGACGAGATGGCCCTGGATCCGACGAAGCTCATTGCGTCGTTCCGCAAACCCGTTCTGATCCTTCAAGGGGAGCGGGACCTTCAGGTCGGTGCGGAAGACGCCCGTCTGCTGGCGCAGGCCAATCCGGAAGCCAGGCTGGTGATGCTGCCGAATACCAACCACGTGCTGAAGACCGTCGCTTCCGACGATCGTGCCGCCAATGTCGCGACCTACGCCGATCCGGGTCTGCCCCTCGCCCCCGACGTGGTGTCCAGCATCGCGGCCTTCGTGACATCGAAGGGGCGATAGATTCTCCTCTCGAAAGAGTTCGTCGATGTCGTCGACGACGGTGTGAGGGCGCCCGACGCTCGCGAGCCGGAGGCATTGA
>CAZZZX010000336.1:0-4099 GCA_964658585.1 uncultured Novosphingobium sp. | reverse complement strand
CGAACAGGCGTAGCGGCACCGCATCGCCGACCAGCGCGAACAGCCGCGCGAGCGCCTCGCGCGGCACCAGCACCACCGCATCCCCAAGCCATTCTGCCGACGTCGCCATGACGGCAGTGTCGCGCCGGGCCGCCGGCTAGACGACCGCTACCTTAGCCATATCGGAGACGATCCCGGCCCAGCGTGCGACGGCGTCGGCCTGAGCCAGCACGCGCGCGGCGAGCGGCGCGACGTAGCGATCGCCCCGCGCCGCGGCCGCTTCGAGGATGCTGACCCGTTCGGCCTCGTCGGTCGCCGCGCCGGCGAGCGCGCGGACCGCGCCGAAACGGATGCGATCGCTCGGGTGCGCCTGTGCGAAATGCTCGACGAGATCGCGCCCGTCGCCGCCGCCGAGCTGCGCCGCGAGCGGCAGCAGCGCCTCGATCGCGCTCGGGTTGAGCGTGCCGACGATGACCCCGCGCACCGGATCGAAGCGATACTGGTCGGTAAGCGATCCGCGGCCGTGCGACTGCATGATGTTGAGCGTCACCGAGAAGGCGGCGGGCGGCTTCTGGTCGTGGATGTCGTGATGCGCGCGGTAGAGCATCACCGTACCCGGTCCGACCCGCCGCCGTCCCTCGAAGCGCAGCGCGACGCGCTCGCCGGGGAGACCGGCGACGCGCGCCGGATCGTAGCTCCAGTAATCGCTCTCATAGCCCGGGCCGTGATGGCCGATGGTGAGGAAACTGAAATCATGGTCGTGCGGCAGATCGTAGAAGAAGGCGCTGCGCCCGCTCGTGCGGAGCAGCGGATCGTCGCCCGCGGGCCAGAGATTGGCACGCAGGAACCAGCCGTCGCGGCCGGGATCGAGCATCAGCACCTGCGGCCCGTAATAGGGCAATGCACCGTCCCGCCCGGCGAGCGCGTTCGCCGCCGCGCGGCCGAGAAAGTCGCGATTGGCGGAAAGCCCGGCGAGCACCGGCGCCGCGGCGTCCCACGCCTCCGGGTCCGCCGGATCGAAGCGCATCGCGGCGAGCGCCGCGACCGCCTCGCCGAGATCGAGCGGTGCGGCGGCGGGGCCGGGATCGATCAGCCGCGGCATCGGCCGTCCCCGGTGCGATCGATCAGCGCCAGCGTCGCGCCGGCAAGGTCGCGCAGCTCCGCGTCGGGATCGTTCGCCGCCATCTCGGCAAGCCGGGGGCGCGCGGTATCGGGCTGCGTCGCGGTCCACATCCGCATCGCCGACCAGCGCGCGAACGGCTCGGGCCGGCGGCTCGCCGCCGCGAAGGCGCGCGCATCCGCATGGCCGGTCTCGGCAAGCAGGGTCGCCAGCAACTGCGTCCGCGAGGCGCCGTCGAGCGCCGCGCCGGTGCCGCCCAGCGCCAATGTCGCGGCGTCATATTCGCACAGCGTCGGGGATGCGCCGGCATAGACCGTCGCCTGGAGCAGCACCATCTCGCGGCGGGCATGTTCGACGACGAAGCCGGTGGTCCGCCCGTCGATCGTCAGCGTCTCGCCATCGATCAGGCGGCGCGTGCCGATCGCGCGGGCGTGCGTGCGGATCGTGCCATCGTGCCAGCCGCCCTCCCAGAGCGACAGCAGTGCATCGCCGCCGCGCAGCACACGGATCAGGCCGAGCGTGCCGGGCACGACGATCGCGCCGCTGCGGGTGCGCATCCGCTTGTCCGCCAGTCGGTCGCGTGCGCCGCAGCCGAGGAAGATCGCCAGCCGGGTGTCGCCGAACAGCAGCAGCCCGCTCTGCACGCCGCTGTCGAATGCGGGCAAGGGCGGGCGGAACGCGGGATCGCGCGCCGCCTGCGCGATCAGCCAGGCGAGCAGGCGGTCGAGCCAGGCGGTGTCGTCGAGCAGCGGTCGCGCGAGCGCGGCGACCGCGCCGGCATCGTCGGACGGCGCCGCCGCCAGCGCCGCGCGCAGCGCCGGCAGCGGCGTCGCCGCGAGCCAGTCGGGATCCGTGCGGGTCACCGACCGGCCGCCGTCACGCGTGCGAGGTGGTGACGATGATCCCGAAGCAATAGCCGCCGCCCACCTCGGCCTGGGCGAGGCTGCCGTGCAGTGCGGCGGGGCGCGCGACGTCGGGGATGTCGGCGAGACGGATCGGCAACGGGCGGCGGTTGGCGACGGGTCGGGTCATCGGCGGTTCTCCTGGTTGGAGCCCGTATCGTGCGGATCGCGCCGGCAGGTGGCCAGTTACACGGTTGTTATCGCCACGTTGCCCCTGCCGCTCTGCCTCGCTATCCGGCGTCGCGATGAGCGACACCCCAGAATTCGACGCGGTCCGGTTGTTCGAGGGCATCGCCGCCTGGGGACACTCCGGCGCGCTCGGCACCCGCTATGTCGATCATGGCGACGACTGGTGCGCGCTGGCGTTCGACTATCGCGAGGAGCTGATCGGCGACGCCGCCTCGGGCGTACTCGCCTCGGGCCCGATCATCGCGCTGATGGACATGGCGACGAGTTCCGCGGTGTGGGCGCGCGCGCGCCGGTTCCGCCCGCAGGCGACGCTCGACCTGCGCATCGACTATCTGCGCGCGGCGACACCCGGACGCACCGTGATCGGGCGTGGCGAATGCTATCGGCTGACGCGCCGCATCGCCTTCGTCCGCGGCGCCGCGCACGACGGCGACGCCGCCGATCCGATCGCGCAGGTGTCGGGCACCTTCATGTTCACGGACGCGCGGTGAGCGGGGTCGTGCTGCCGCCCTATGGCGTCTGGCTCGGCGTCGAGGTGTCGCGCGAGGCGGACGGATCGCCGCGCTTCAGGCTGCCGTTCGGTGAGCGCGTGATCGGGCGGCCGCGGTTCCTGCACGGCGGCGCGATCGCCGGGCTGCTCGAACTCGCCGCGATCGGCACGCTGCTCGATCGGGTCAAGGACGAGACGCCGCCGCCGCGGGTCAAGCCGGTGACGGTGACCGTCGACTATATGCGCGGCGGCCGTGAGCGCGACACGATCGCCTATGCGCGCATCACCCGGCTCGGCGCGCGGGTGGCGAACGTCGAATCCTATGCCTGGCAGGAAGGCCCCGACAAGCCGATCGCCTCGTCGCGGCTGACGCTGATGCTGTATCGGGACGTCGAGTGAACCCCGCCCGCCGCTCGGGCCGAGCGGTGGGCGAGGTTCACGCACGGGGCCGATGGCGGATCGCTCCGCCGCCGCTCACGCCGCGGCGCGCTTGGCGCGCTTGCGCTCGTTGGGATCGAGGTGACGCTTGCGCAGGCGGATCGACTTGGGCGTGACCTCGACCAGCTCGTCGTCGTCGATATAGGCGATCGCCTGCTCGAGCGTCAGCCGCTTGGGCGGGGTCAGCCGGATCGCGTCGTCCTTGCCGCCCGAAGCGCGGAAGTTGGTCAGCGCCTTGGCCTTCATCGGATTGACCTCGAGATCGTCGGTCTTAGCGTTCTCGCCGACGATCATGCCCTCGTAGAGCGCCTCGCCGGGGGCGACCATCATCACGCCGCGCTCTTCCAGCGGTCCGAGCGCATAGGCATTCGCCTCGCCATTGCCGTTGGAGATCAGCACGCCGTTCTTGCGGCCCTCGATCGGGCCCTTGTGGGGGCCGTATTTCTCGAACAGCCGGTTCATGATGCCGGTGCCACGCGTGTCGGACAGGAACTCGCCGTGATAGCCGATCAGCCCGCGCGACGGCGCGGAGAAGGTGATCCGAGTCTTGCCGCCGCCGCTGGGCCGCATGTCGGTGAGCTCGGCCTTGCGGATGTTCATCTTCTCGACGACCGTGCCCGAATATTCCTCGTCGACGTCGATGACGACGGTCTCGTAGGGCTCGGTGCGGTTGCCGTTCTCGTCGGTGCCGAACAGCACGCGCGGGCGGCTGATGCCGAGCTCGAAGCCCTCGCGGCGCATGGTCTCGATCAGCACGCCGAGCTGCAGCTCGCCGCGGCCGGCGACCTCGTAGCTGTCGCGGTCCGCGCTCTCGGTGACCTTGACCGCGACGTTGCTCTCGCCCTCGCGGAGCAGCCGGTCGCGGATCATGCGGCTCGTCACCTTGGTGCCCTCGCGCCCGGCGAACGGGCTGTCGTTGACCGCGAAGCGCATCGACAGCGTCGGCGGATCGATCGGCTGCGCGTGCAGCGGCTCGGTCAC
>CAZZZX010000335.1:0-4100 GCA_964658585.1 uncultured Novosphingobium sp. | reverse complement strand
GAACGCCTGGACGATCTTCATCGCGCCGAGCACCTCGGTGGCGATCGTGCCGACACCCGCGATGCTGTCCTGCGTCGAGCGCGAGAAGCTGCGCACGCGCCGGCCGAGCAGCAGCAGCGGCACCAGCACCACCGGGATGCCGATCATCAGCAGCCCGGCGAGCTTGGGGCTCCACACGAACATGAAGACGATGCCGCCGATCAGCGTGAACAGGTTGCGCAGCGCGACCGAGACGGTCGAGCCGACGATCTGCTCGATCAGCGCGGTATCGGCGGTGAGCCGCGACGCGATCTCGGACGGGCGGTTCTCCTCGAAGAAGCGTGGTGCCAGCGTCAGCAGATTGTCCTGCACCTCGCAGCGCAGGTCCGCGACGACACGCTCGCCGAGCCATGAGACGAACCAGAAGCGCGTCGCGGTGGCCAGCGCCAGCACCGCGACCAGCATCAGCAGATAGTGGAACGACATCGAGACCGCATGGGGATCGACGCCCGCCGAAAAGCCGCGATCGATCACGCGCTTGAAGCCGTAGGGGATGCCGAGCGTCGCCGCGGAGGAGATGCACAGCGCCGCGAACGCCGCCGCGATGTGCCCCGGATACCGCAGCGCGCGACCCCAGACCAGTCTCAGGCTGCCGAGGTTGCGCCGCTCGCCGGCGGGGATGTCCTTGCGGGGGCGGCGCGCCATGGTGCGCCACGCCTAGCACCGCACCGGGCGGCGCTCAACGGCGTGTCGTCGAGATCACGTCTGTCCCGCATTCGGGCGCCAATGCTGCATCTGCACGCATGATCGGGCTTGCCACGAGGCCGCATCGATCCGACATTTCGTTGCATTGCGGCGCGGCGCGGCGCATGTCGTGCGCCGATACGGAGACGCTGCCTTGCTTTACGACGCCTATGAAATGCAGCGCTCCTTCCTGTCGGGCGCTAGCCTGATGGCGAATCTCGGCTCGGGCTGGATGCAGAGTCCTGCCAATCCGTGGTCGCATACCCAGTTCGGCCCGCTGATCGCATCGGGACTCGACGTCTTCGCGCACGCTTCGCAGGCGCGAGGCAAACCCGCGTTCGGGCTGCACGAGACGGTGATGCCCGACGGCCGCACCGTCGCGGTGACCGAGGAGATCGTGCTGCGCAAGCCGTTCGGTCAGCTCAAGCGCTTCGCGCGCGAGGGCGTGGAGGGCGGCCCGCGGCTGATGATCGTCGCGCCGATGTCGGGTCATTTCGCGACGCTGCTGCGCGGCACGGTCGAGCGAATGCTGCCATTCGCCGACGTCACCATCACCGACTGGCACGACGCCAAGCTGGTACCGGTGAGCGAGGGCGACTTCTCGCTCGACGACTATGTCGACTATCTGGTCGAGTTCCTCGAGGCGATCGGCCCCGGCGCGCATGTGCTCGCGGTCTGCCAGCCCTCGGTGCCCGCCTATGCAGCGGCGTGCGTGATGAACGCGGACGGGCATCCGTGCCGCCCGCGTACGCTGACGATGATGGGCGGCCCGATCGATACCCGCAAGGCGCCGACCGCGGTCAACACCACCGCGACCCAGCGCCCGCTCGCCTGGTTCGAGCAGAACGTCATCGCCACCGTGCCGTTCATGTATCCCGGCAGCGGGCGCAAGGTGTATCCGGGCTTCCTCCAGCTCGCCGGCTTCATGTCGATGAACCTCGGCAACCATCTGATGAGCCATTACCGGATGTTCCAGCAGCTCGTTGCGGGCGACGGCGAGAATGCGGACGCGACCAAGGCGTTCTACGAGGAGTATCGCTCGGTCTGCGACATGACCGCGGAATTCTACCTGCAGACCATCGAGGACGTGTTCCAGGAGCACAAGCTGCCCAAGGGCGAGCTGCTGCATCGCGGTCGCCGCGTCGATCCCGCGGCGCTGCGCGACACCGCGCTGCTCGCCATCGAAGGCGAGCGCGACGACATTTCGGGGCTCGGCCAGACCGAGGCGGCGCTGACCATCGCGACCGCGCTGCCCGACGCGCTCAAGCAGCATTACGTCGCGCGCAGCGTCGGCCATTACGGCATCTTCAACGGCCGGCGCTGGCGTGAGATCATCGCGCCGGTGGTCGAGCAGTGGATCATGACCCACGGCGGCTGAGCGAGACGACGGCGCCATGGCGGACGAAGTGCGCGTCTCCGCGCGGATCGAGCGCTGGCCGGTGGCGGGCGCGTTCGTCATCGCGCGCGGCGCCAAGACCGAGGTCGACGTGGTGGTCGCCACGCTCAGCGAGCGCGACCGACGCGGCCGTGGCGAGGCGACCGCGATCTATTACCACGGCGAAACCGCCGAAAGCGTGCGCCGCCAGATCCTCGCCGCCGGGCCGTTGATCGCGAGCGGTGTCTCTCGCGACGACCTGATCGCCGCGATGCCGCCGGGCGCGGCACGCAACGCGCTCGACGCCGCGATGTGGGATCTCGACGCACGCCGCCGCGGCGTCTCGGCATGTCGGCTGGCGGGCGTGCCCGATCCCCGGCCGCTGGTCACCGCCTACACCATCTCGCTCGGCGAGCCCGGCCGGATGGAGGCGGATGCGCGCGCCGCCGCGCCGCGCTATCCGCTGCTCAAGCTCAAGCTGGCGGGCGAGGGCGATGCGGCGCGGGTGGCGGCGGTGCGCCGCGGGGCACCCGACGCGCGGCTCATCGTCGATGCCAACGAGGCGTGGACCGGTCGCGACGTGGTCGCGCTCGCGACCGAGCTCGTCCCGTTCGGGGTCGAGCTGATCGAGCAGCCGGTGCGCGTCGGCGCGGATGCCGAACTCGACGGGATCGTCAGCCCGATTCCCTTGTGCGCCGACGAGAGCTGTCAGGACCGCGCCGATCTCGCCGCTTGCAGGGGCCGCTACGCCGCGGTGAACGTCAAGCTCGACAAGGCCGGCGGGCTGACCGAGGCGCTGGCGCTGATCGGCGAGGCGCGTGTCATGGGGTTCGGCATCATGGTCGGCTGCATGTTGTCGACCTCGCTCGGCCTCGCGCCGGCCTTTCTCGCCGCGCAGGGCGCCGACTGGGTCGATCTCGACGGCGCGCTGCTGCTCGCGCGGGATCGACCCGACGGCTTCGTCTACGACGGCGCGACGATCCGGCCGCCGCCGGCGTCGCTGTGGGGCGGATGCTGAGCGGCGCAGCAACCGGCTTGCAGTCGCCGCCGCCGGGGTAGAGACTTGCCCACGAGTCGCCTCATCGGGGAGCCGGGCTATGCCGTTCGATGGCCGTGGTTTCCCGCATTCGCCGCCACCCCCGCCGCCGACGCCGCCGCCGCGGTCGTCCCGTGCCGAGCGGCTGCTGGTCATGCTCGTCGCGGCGGGCGCGCTGCTGTTGCTGCTGCTGCCGATCTCGGCCGACGCGCTGATCGACCTGGTACGGTATATCGCCGGAGAATGAGCGTCTGACGGATCGGGCCACCACATCGATCGATCCGGCGATGATCCTGGCCTGGCTCACCGCGCGATCGCTCGCCCGGAACCTGCCGCCGCCGATCCCCGATCGCGGCGGTTTCCGGGTCGAGACCGGTTCCGCGACGGAACTGCGCCGATGGGTGTTCGCCGGGATGGACGGCGGCCTGCGTGCGCTTGGCTTCGAACTCGCCGGGCCGCGCCAGTTCATCAAGGTTTGCGCGTCGGACGACGAACTGCGTGCCGCGTTAGATGCGCGCTGGCAGCTCCGTCCCTCGAGCTTCTTCATGATGGCCGGTCCGCAGCGTTCCCGGCCGCGTCCGCTTCCATCGGCATATCGTCTCGAATGCCAGTCGCGAGGACCCGTGGTCATTGCCCGAATCGTCGCGTCCGACGGCAGTCTTGCCGCGAGCGGTCATGCCGCGCAGACGGCGGGTGCGTTCGCCTATGACCGGATCGAGACCGCACCGGCTCATCGCCGACGCGGCCTGGGCAACATCGTCATGCACGCCCTGCGTGACGGCAGGGCTGCGGGATCCGACCCCGAGATTCTCGTCGCGACCGAGGATGGTCGCGCGCTGTATGAGAGCCTCGGCTGGAGCGTGCTCGCACCCTATGCGACCGCGGTCATTCCCGATGGTAGCGGTGGCGTTCCCCCGCGCCTATAGGCGCCCCCCATGTCGATCATCCCCCCCGCCATCGCCGCCG
>CAZZZX010000334.1:0-4104 GCA_964658585.1 uncultured Novosphingobium sp. | reverse complement strand
GGCCGAGCGCGATCGCGCCACCATTGACGTTGAGCCGGGCGGGGTCCGCGCCGAGCGCCTTGAGCCACGCCAACGGGACCGAGGCGAACGCCTCGTTGACCTCGAACAGATCGATATCGTCGAGCGTCAGCCCGGCGCGCGCCAGCGCCTTCCGCGTCGCGGGGATCGGCTCTTCGAGCATGATGACCGGATCGCCCGCGGTGACCATCAGGTTGACGATGCGCGCGATCGGAGTGAGGCCGAAGCGCTTGATCGCGGCCTCGCTCGCGACCAGCAGCGCGGAGGCGCCGTCGGTCATCTGGCTGGCGTTGGCGGCGGTGATCGTGCCGCCCTCGGTCAGTGTCTTGACCGCCGCCATCGATTCCATCGATCCGCCGATGCGGATGCCCTCGTCCTGGCTGAAAACGCCGTTGGCGGTCTCGACCGGCACGATCTCGTCGCGGAAGGCGCCGGACTGCGTCGCCGCCGCTGCCTTGGCGTGGCTGCCGAGCGCATAGCCGTCCATGTCCTCGCGGCTGAGGCCGTATTTGTCGGCGATCGCCTGCGCGCCGTGGAACTGGCTGAACCCGGTGACGCCGTAGCGGTCCGTGATCGCCGCGGACCATGGCCCGGTGCCGACACCGGCCTGCGCGTGGAGCATGTAGTTGGAGCCCATCGGCACGCGCGTCATGCTCTCGGTCCCCGCCGCGATGACCAGATCCTGCGTGCCCGACATGATCGCCTGCGCGGCGAAATGCACCGCCTGCTGCGACGAGCCGCACTGGCGGTCGATCGTCACAGCGGGCACGCTGTCGGGCAGCTTGGAGGCCAGCACGAGGTTGCGCCCCAACGCGAACGCCTGCTCGCCGCCCTGCGTCACGCAGCCGACGATCACGTCCTCGATCGCCGCGGGATCGACGCCGGTGCGCGCGATCAGCGCGTCGAGCACGGTCGCGCCGAGATCGGCGGGATGCGTTCCCGCGAGCGCGCCCTTGCGCTTGCCGCCGGGGGTGCGGACCGCTTCGACGATATAGGCCTCGGCCATGCATCGGGCTCCTCTGAGATCGGGCGTACGCCTGACGCGCATCGCCTCGCGGCCATCCGGCAGCCGCGATGGCCTGTCAATCGGCACAAATACCAGTCGATCGCGACGCGATCAGCCGCCGAGCGCCTCGATCATGAAGGCATAGCCCTCGGCACGCTCGGTGATCGCCTCGTAGCGGCCCGACTTGCCGCCATGCCCCGCGCCCATGTTGATCTTGAGCAGCAGCGGGTTGGCGTCGGTCTTGCAGGCGCGCAGCGCCGCCGTCCATTTGGCGGGCTCCCAATAGGTGACCCGCGGATCGTTGAGACCGCCGGTGATGAGCATCGGCGGATAATCCTGGCGCGCGACGTTCTCGTACGGGCTGTAGCTGGCGATCAGGTCGAACGCCGCCGGATCGGTGATCGGGTTGCCCCATTCGGGCCATTCGCCCGGCGTGAGCGGCAGCGACTCGTCCTGCATCGTGTTGAGCACGTCCACGAACGGGACGTCGGCGACGACGGCGCCCCACAGATCGGGATCGGTGTTGGCGACCACACCCATCAGTTCGCCGCCCGCCGAGCCGCCCTGGATCGCGATGCGGCCGGGCGCGGCGAAGCCGGCACCGATCAGCCCGCGCGCGACGTCCGAGAAGTCATGGAACGTGTTCCAGCGCTTTTCGGCCTTGCCGTCGAGATACCAGCCATAGCCCATGTCGTCGCCGCCGCGGATATGCGCGATCGCACACGCCCAGCCGCGATCGAGCAGGCTGAGCCGATCCGACGAGAAGCCCGGCGGATAGGCCAGCCCATAGGCACCGTAGGCGTAGAGATAGAGCGGCCCGCGTCCGTTCTTCTCGAAATCCTTGCGATAGACCACCGAGACCGGGATCGCCACGCCGTCACGCGCCGGCAGCATCAGCCGCTCGGTCACATAGCGCGACGCGTCATAGCCCGACGGCAGCTCGCGGACCTTGCGCGTCGCCAGGGTGCGGTTCGCGGGATCATAGTCGAACACCGTGTCGGGGGTGACCATCGAGGCATAGCCGATGCGATAATCGGGGCTGTCGAACTCGGGATTGGTGCCGAGCCCGGCGACATAGGCGGCCTCGGGAAAGGCGATGCGGTGCTCGCTGCCGTCATAGCCGCGCAGCCGGATCTGATCGAGCCCGTCGACCCGCTCCTCGACGACGAGATGCCGTGCGAAGGCGGTGATCCCGCGCAGATAGACCTGGTCCGATCCGGCGATCACCGTCGTCCATGTCCCGGGCGTCGCGGGATCCGCCGACGCGATGCGGAAATTGACGTGTTCGTCGTTGGTCAGCACCCACAATGTGCCGTGCGCCGCATCGACCTCGTATTGCCGGTCGACGACGCGCGGCGCGACGAGCAGCGGCGGTGCGGACGGATCGGCGGCGGGCACGAGCCGCACCTCGCTGGTCGCATGATCGCCGGCGCGGATCACCAGCCATTGCCGGTCGTGCGTGCGGCCGAGCCCGACGTTGAAGCCTTGATCCGCCTCCTCGTAGAGCGTCGCGTCCGCCGCGGGATCGCCGCCGAGCGGATGCAGCCGCGCGCGGAAGGTCCGCCAATTGTCGTTGACCTCGGTATAGGCGACCGCGTCCGACGCGCTCGACCACAGCACCGCACCGTTGACGACGGCGCTGACCGTCTCGACGTCCCGCCCGCTCGCCAGATCGCGGATGCGCAGCGTGAAACGCTCGGCGCCGTTCGCGTCGCTGGTCCAGGCGAGCAGCCGTCCGTCGGGGCTGACCGCGAGCGCGCCGAGCCGGAAATAATCGTGTCCGGCGGCTTCCGCGACCTCGTCGAGGATCACCCGGTCGCCGCCCTCCCCGTCCGCGCGCCGGCGCAGCCAGCGGCGATATTGCGCGCCCTTCTCGAAGGCCCACCAGTAGAACCAGTCGCCGTCGCGTCGCGGCACGCTGGAATCATCCTCCTTGATGCGCCCCTTCATCTCCGCGAACAGCGTGTCGACCAGACCGCGGACCGGCGCCATCGCCGCCTCGAAATAGGCATTCTCCTCGCGCAGATAGGCGAGCACCTTCTCGTCGGTGACGTTCGGATAACCGGCGTCCTTGAGCCAGTGATAGGCATCCTCGATACGGCGGCCGTGGCGCTCGCTGCTATGGGGGATGCGGTCGGCGACCGGGGGCGTGGGGAGCGTGGCGGGATCGATCATGCCGGGGCCTTAGCTTTCAAAGCGCATCCCCGAAAGGGTATGGGAGCCGCCATGATCCGCCGCCTCGCCGTGCCCGTCCCGATCCTCGCGCTCGCCGTGCTCCAGCTCGTCGCGTTCTGGCCGGGGATCATGGTGTGGGATGCGATCCGCCAGTATCGCCAGGCGCTGAGCGGCCGCTATGACGACTGGCACCCGCCGGCGATGAACTGGCTGTGGCGGCAGCTGGGCCTGTTCGGTGCGGGTCCGGCGCCGATGCTGGTGCTCCAGGTCGCGCTCTACTGGCTCGGCTTCGGCCTGCTCGCACGCGCGATGACGAGGCGGCGCGGGCCGCGCGCCGGGATCGCGATCCTCGCCTGCGCGCTGTTGCCGGTGCCGTTCTGGCTGGTCGGGAGCGTGCTCAAGGACAGCCTGATGGCGGGCGCGCTGCTGGTCGCCGCGGGCCTGCTCGCGATCCGCCCGACGCACGACCGCTGGCGCGCCGTTCTGGCGGTCGCGCTGCTGATCGCCGCCGCCACGCTGCGCTTCAACGCCGCCGCGGCGTGCCTGCCGCTGCTCGTCGCCGCACTGCCGCCGCGCTGGACCGCGACGCGTCCCCGGCTGGCGCTTGCCGCCATCGCCGCGCTGGTGCCGCTGCTCGCCGCGATGCCGGTCGCCAATCGCCTGCTCGATGCCGAGAAGAGCGGGGTCGAGCTCTCGCTGGTGATCTACGATCTCGGCGGGATCGTGCATTTCTCGGGCGGCGACGTGCTGCCGCCCATCCCCGTCGCCGCGCCCGTGCCGACCGTCACGCGCTGCTGGTCGCCGGTGTCGTGGGACAGCTATGCCTGGTGGAGCCCCGATCCATGCCCGATCGGCTTCGACATGCTGCGCCCCGCCTTCGCCGCGTCCGGCCGGAGCCCGTATCG
>CAZZZX010000333.1:1565-4105 GCA_964658585.1 uncultured Novosphingobium sp. | reverse complement strand
CAGCGGCCGGTCGTCGGGCAGCGTCCCGACGCCGTCGTGATGGATCGCGTGCGGCAATCGCGCGCGCTGCGCCGCGCGCAGCACCGCGCTGGTCTCGACCAGATCGACCGGCGGCTCCAGTCCCGCCCGCGCCATCGCGCGCAAGGCATCGGCGGCGAGCGTGCCGCGCCCCGGGCCGAGCTCGACATAGCGCACCGCCGGCCGGCCGGCGCGCAGCCACAGATCGGCGAGCCACAGCCCGACCAGCTCGCCGAACATCTGGCTGATCTCGGGCGCGGTGATGAAGTCGCCGCCCGAGCCGAGCGGATCGCGGGTCGCGTAATAGTGCGTGTTGCAGAGCGCCATATAGTCGGCGACCGGCATCGGCCCGCCACCCGCGATCAGGCGGGCGATCCTGTCCGCCAGGTCAGGCGACGCTGGCGCTCCCCGCGATCGGCTCGATGCGCGCGCGCCGTGCCGCCGATGTCGCCATCAGCCAGCCACCCGCCAGGATCATCGGTACGCACAGCCACTGGCCCATATGGAGGTGCGTCGCCTGCGCGAACGCGACGAGCTGCTCGTCGGGCTCGCGGAAGAACTCGACGAAGAAGCGGAAACAGCCATAGCCGAGCAGGAACACTCCGGTCAGATAGCCGGGCCGGTAGCGCGCGGTCGGGCTGCGCCAGAACAGCAGGCTGAGGATCGCGAACAGCGCCGCGCCCTCGAGCCCCGCCTCGTAGAGCTGGCTCGGGTGGCGTGGCACCTCGCCGCCGCCGGGGAAGACGATCGCCCAGGGCACGGTCGCGGGCTTGCCCCACAGCTCGCCGTTGACGAAGTTGGCGAGCCTGCCGAAGAACAGCCCGATCGGGCTCACCACCGCAAGATAGTCCGCGACGCGGAGCAGCCTGAGATCGTGGCGCCGGCAGAAGATGACGAGCGCCAGCACCACACCCAGCGTGCCGCCATGGAACGACATCCCGCCCTCCCACAGCTTGAGGATGTCGACGGGGTGCGTGACGTAGAAGCCGGGCCGGTAGAACAGCACATAGCCGAGCCTGCCGCCGAGCAGCACGCCCAGCGTCGCGTAGAACACGAAGTCGTCGGCATGGCGTCGTGCCCAGGGGGCGCCGGGCTGGTCGATCAGCCTGAGCATGTACCACCAGCCGAGCAGGATTCCCGCGATATAGGCGAGCGAATACCAGCGGATCACGAACGGCCCGAGCGCCAGCGCCACCGGCGACAGCGGCAGGTCGGCGAAATGGATGAAGGCGGCGGTGTCGATCGGCGGCATGGGGGCCTCTTAGAGCCTGCACGGCGGCGCGCAAGAAAACGCGTGGTGATGCCGCGCGCCTGCTCTCGCGACACTCCTTCGCCCGTGCCGGGCGGCGTCGAAGCACGGCGATCGGACGCGCCGCCGCTTCGACGGACGGGCTCCGCGTCGCTCGGCCCTGCTCGGGGCAGGCGAAGGCGCGTGTACGTGCGCACGTCCCGCCGCATCTTCGGCCTATCGCCCTGCCGCCGCGCCCACTATCTGCCTAGCATGGCATCGATACCGAGCACCACGCTCCCGCCCGACCACCCGCCGATCCCGGTGCCCCGGATCGGCGTGCTGCTCATCAATCTCGGCACCCCCGATGCCGCCGAGACGGGCGCGGTGCGGCGTTATCTCGCCGAGTTCCTGTCGGACAGGCGCGTCGTCGAGATTCCGCGGGTGGCGTGGCTGCCGATCCTCCACGGCATCATCCTGCGCACCCGGCCGGCCAAGTCGGCGCACGCCTACGCGCAGGTGTGGACCGAGCAGGGATCGCCGCTCGCCGCGATCACCCGCGCGCAGGCGCGCGCGCTGACCGATGCGTTCGGCGCCGGGGTCGTCGTCGACTATGCGATGCGCTACGGTCGCCCCGCGATCGCCGATCGCATCGCCGCGCTCAAGGATTCGGGCTGCGAGCGCATCCTGATCGCACCGCTCTATCCGCAATATTGCGCCGCGACGACCGCGACCGCCAACGACGCCGCCTTCGCCGCGCTGGCGACGATGCGCTGGCAGCCCGCACTACGCACGCTGCCGCCCTATCACGACGATCCCGCCTATATCGCCGCGCTCGCGCGCTCGGTCGAGGACGGGATCGCCGCGCTCGACTTCGTGCCCGACGCGATCATGACGAGTTTCCATGGGATGCCGCAGCGCACGCTCGAGCTCGGCGATCCGTATCACTGCCATTGCGTCAAGACCGCACGGCTGCTGTCGGAGGCGCTCGGGCGCGAGCTGATCGTCGCCTTCCAGTCCCGCTTCGGGCGCGCCAAGTGGCTCGAACCCGCCACCGACACGACGCTCGCTGCGCTGCCCGGGCGCGGCGTCAGGCGGATCGCGCTGATCGCGCCTGGATTTGCCGCGGATTGCGTCGAGACGCTGGAGGAACTTGCGATCCGCGGGCGCGAGAGCTTCCTCGCGGCGGGCGGCACGCACTTCGCCTGCCTGCCGTGCCTCAACGCCGAGGCGCCGGGGATCGCGATGCTGCGCAGCCTGATCGCACGCCAGCTTGAAGGCTGGCGCGCGCCTG
>CAZZZX010000333.1:0-1555 GCA_964658585.1 uncultured Novosphingobium sp. | reverse complement strand
AGGGCGAGGAGAGAGCGATGACCCGGATAGCGATCGTCACCGGCGGCACCCGCGGCATCGGCGAGGCGATCTCGGTCGCGTTGCGCGACGGTGGCATGACGGTGGTCGCGAATTATGCGGGCGACGACACCAAGGCCGCCGCCTTCTCGGAACGGACCGGCATCGCCGCCTACAGATGGGACGTGTCCGATCCGTCCGCCTGCGCCGCGGGGATCGAGCGGATCGAGGCCGAGCATGGCGCGGTCGATGTCGTGGTCAACAATGCCGGGATCACCCGCGACAACACGCTGCTCAAGCAGAGTTTCGAGCAGTGGAAGGCGGTGATCGACACCAATCTCGGCGGCTGTTTCAACATGGCCAAGGCGACCTTCCCCGGGATGCGCGAGCGCCGGTGGGGACGCATCGTCAATATCGGGTCGATCAACGGCCAGGCGGGCCAGTACGGCCAGGTCAACTATGCCGCCGCCAAATCGGGCATCCACGGCTTCACCAAGGCGCTGGCGCAGGAAGGCGCGAGGTTCGGCGTGACGGTCAACGCGATCGCGCCGGGCTATATCGATACCGACATGGTGGCGGCGGTGCCCGAGGACGTGCTCGAGAAGATTGTCGCCAAGATCCCGATCGGCCGGCTCGGACAGGCGCGCGAGATCGCGCGGGGCGTGGCGTTCCTGTGCGCGGAGGATGCGGGTTTCATCACCGGCTCGACGCTGTCGATCAATGGCGGCCAGCACATGTATTGAGCGCGCGCGGCGGCTCTCCGCCCGTGCCTCTCTGGGGGTCAATCGCCGATGTCCGGTCCCGTCAAGCGATCGGTCGCGATCGCCGGTCACGCCACCTCGATCAGCCTCGAGCCGGTGTTCTGGCAGGCGCTGGTCGAGGCCGCAGCGAGCGAGAACGTCGCGCTGTCCGCGCTCGTCGCGCGGATCGACTCGGCGCGGGTCGAGGCCAGCGAACCGCCCAACCTCGCCAGCGCGATCCGCGTCTGGCTGTTCGAGCGCGCACGCAGCGGCTGATGCCGGCGCCGGTCGGGCCGGTGCCGGTCATCGACGGCGGACAGGCCCCGGTGTCGGCCGGCGACCTGGCCGCCCGAGCTCACAAGGCGCGGCGGCCCGAGATGAGCTGGAAGATCACGACCACGACCGCGACCACCAGCAGCAGATGGATGAGACCGCCCGCGACGTGGAAGGCGAAGAAGCCGAGCACCCAGAGCACGACGAGAATGGCGGCGATGGTGAACAGCATGGGGTATTCCTCTCGAGACAATCGAAGGCGTTGTGCGATGATCGTTCAACCAGCGCGGCGGGAACACGTTCCACGCCCGGTTCGATGGCGTGTCGCGACGCCACATCGTGACATGCATGGCGCGCGTGCCTGTGGCATGGCGGTGCGATGAGCGACCGCGGCCCGATCGTCGAGGGAATCCAGTATCGCGTCACGCGGCTGCGCAGCGTCTCGCGGCGCGGCGTGCTGACCCGCGCCGCGATCGAGATCGTCGCGATCGTCTACGCGACCGCCGGGCTGCTCGCCGCCTTCTTCATCGTCGGCGCGCTGTTCT
>CAZZZX010000332.1:0-4114 GCA_964658585.1 uncultured Novosphingobium sp. | reverse complement strand
CCCGCGACGATCGCGACGATCGAAGCGACGATCGCCGCCTTCGGCGAGGCCGCGGCGAGCGCGCAGGCGATCGGTTGCGACGGCGTCCAGATCCATGGCGCACACGGCTATCTGGTCGACCAGTTTTTCTGGGGGACGACCAACCGGCGCGACGACGGCTATGGCGGCGACGACCTGATCGCGCGTAGCCGCTTCGCACACGAGATCGTGCGTGAGATCCGATCGCGAGTGGGATCCGGCTTTCCGATCTCCTTCCGCTTCTCGCAGTGGAAGCAGCAGGATTTCGGCGCGCGCCTCGCACCCACGCCAGAAGCGCTCGAGGCGTTCCTGCTGCCGCTCGCCGAAGCCGGTATCGACATCTTCGACTGCTCGACCCGCCGCTTCTGGGAGCCCGAGTTCGAGGGCAGCGACATGAACCTGGCGGGATGGACCAAGCGGATCACCGGCAAGGTGACCTCGACGGTCGGCTCGATCAGCCTCAACACCGATCTCTTCTCCAGCTTCGCCACCGAATCGCGGATCACCAACAACATGGTCCGGCTGATCGAGATGATGGCGCGCGGCGACTTCGATCTGGTCAGTGTCGGCCGCGCGGTCGTCGCCGATGCCGCCTGGGCGAACAAGCTGCGCGAAGGCAGCCTCCATGCGCTCAACCCCTACAGCGTCGAGGCGCTCGCCACGCTGGATTGAGCACGACCCGACAGACGAGAAGGATTGGAACATGACCGACGTGGCACCCGCCCTGCAGGCGCTTCTCGACAAGCAGGCGATCACCGAAAAGCTCTACGATTATGCGCGCTCGATGGACCGGCTCGATCGCGAGCTCGGTTATGGTTGCTTTCACCCGGAGGCGCCCGCCGACTATGGCGCACAGATGTACCAGGGGACGGGCTACGGCTTCGTCGACATGTGCATGGCGGCGCATCCCGGCTTCCACAGCCATTCTCATCAATTCTCGAATATCCGCATCTGGCTGGACGGTGCCGACCAGGCACGCAGCGAGACCTATGGCGACGTGACGCTCCGCCGGATCGACGAGGACGGTAACGCCTTCGATCTGCGCAACCTGGGGCGGTATATCGATCGTTGGGAGAAGCGTGACGGCGAATGGCGTATCGCCGACCGTAAGTTCGTGCTCGACTTCGATCAGAGCGGCCCGTCGGTCGGCGGCCTGTTCCAGACGCTCGGCAAGCGCGACAAGACCGATCCATCCTATTTCGGCTGACGCGATTTGGGATCGAACCGGCGCCGCCCGTCCGCCCGGCCTCCCGCTCGGTCGGGCGAGCGCGCCCAGATATCGATCACGATCTTGCCGAAATGGCTGCCGCTCTCCTAATGGCGGAAGGCATCCGCCAGTGCGCCGAGCGGGAAATGCCGGTCGATCACCGGCCTGATCCCGGTCGCCGCGTTGCGGTACGCGAAAATTGGTGGAATTCTCGCCCAACGGGATGAGCCTGCCGGGCCAATGGGATCCCGGCATTGTCGTACGCCGGCACGGCCACCTCAGCCGACAGATCATCTATGTGCTGGCCGGATCGATGACGGTCGGCAATGTCTCGTATACGCCGGGTATGCACATCACGCTCGACCAGGGTGCGGCGGCGGGTGCGATGATCGCGAGCCCCGATGGCGTCGAGGTTTTCGAGGTGATGTGGGGCGACCCCCGCTCCTGGTCGGACGACCAGATCCCCTATGAGGCGCTGCTGGCCGAAGGGCGTATCGTGGAGTTGCCGCATCCGCCGTTGCGCTTCCCGGATTTCATGACCGAGGCCGCTGCCGCCTCCATCGCAGCAGCCGATGGTACGGATAACTATAAGCGATAAAATAAATCAGCCGCCGCTCTTGCGCGGGCCGAAACTATGCTGCAGTGCATTATGGTCGAATGAGGGAATTGAACCATGCGTAACACGACCTTCTCCGTTATCGCTGCCATGCTGATCGCTGCGCCCGCGCTTGCGCAAGGCGCGCTCGCCCCGAAGGAAGGCCAGATGGTCAAGACCGCCGATGGTCAGGCGGTCGGGCGGATCGACGAGGTGCAGACCAGCGGCGGCCAGCCGGTCAGCGTCAGCATCATCTACAACGAGCATTTCATTCACATCCCGGCGTCGACGCTCAGCCCCGGCGACAAGGGACTGGTCACCAGCATGAGCCGCAAGGACGTGTCGCAGCTCAACTGATCCCGGAGTCGGCCGCCGACCGATCCGGCAGCCCCGCGCGTGGGACGGTGGAGCGTCCCGCCGCGGCTCTTGTCACCGCATCAAGAATCCGCGGGTAGCCGGGCGACACCCCGGCCCCCCGATACCGATCGCGCGCTCGCGGTTGGACCTAGACACATGCCCAGCGAATTGAGATAACGCTATGGAAAGGATCGCGACGACCAGCGATCCGGGACTCAAGGACGGGGAGCGCGTGTCTCATGCCAGCGGTTGCTCGTGACCGGCGTATGCCACGGCCCGTCGGATGCGACCACCGGGTCCGCTCGAACTCGCCTGAGCCGCGCCGGCATCGGTTCCGCTCGAATTCGCTGCGAGGATAGCCGCCCATGCCTATGCCCAAGGATGTCGGCGTCATCGACCTGTTGCTCGGCATCCCGGTGTCCGAAGACAATTCGGAATATTACGAGTTCCTCAAGCCCCTGCTGATGGACGAGCAGAGCCGGCAGATGTTCAAGATGCCGGCGCAATACATGTTCAAGGATATCCCCAGGATCGGCCCCGTCGAGGACAAGGTCAGCTGGACCGTCCAGCAGATGGACCGCTTCAACATCGAACGCGCGATGTGCGGCTTTACCGGCCGCAACTCGGACGTCGTGCGCGCCATCGACCGCTATCGCGACCGCTTCCTGCTCAGCTACGAATGCAATCCCAATCTCGGGATGGAAGAGGTGCGGCGGATCAGGCAGCTGAAACGCGATCACGGCATCGTCGCGGTCACGTGCTTCCCCGCCGGGCTCAACCCGCAGGTGCCGATCAACGACAAGAGGCTCTACCCGATCTACGCGACCTGCGTTGAGGAGGGGCTGCCGATTTTCGTCACCACCGGAATCTGCGGGCCGCGCATTCCGAGCATGTGTCAGAAGACCGAACTGATCGACGAAGTGGTCTGGTTCTTCCCCGAACTCAAGTTCGTGATGCGCCATGGCGCCGAGCCCTGGGCCGACGTCGCCGCCAAGCTGCTGCTCAAATGGCCGAACCTCTATTACAGCACGTCTGCCTTCGCGCCCAAGCACTACCCCAAGGAAATCATCGACTTCGCCAACACGCGCGGCGCCGACAAGATCCTGTATGCGGGGTATTTCCCGTCGGGTCTCAGCCTCGACCGCATCTTCGCCGAACTGGAAAACGTCCCGTTCAAGGACGAGGTGTGGCCCAAATTCCTGCGCGAGAACGCGCTCAAGCTGTTCGGCCTGTCATGAGAACAAGGATCGGATGATGGCCACCGCCGCCCGGATCGAAAGCGATCAGGACTTCCGTGCGGAAACGCGTGCATGGCTCGAGTCCAATTGCCCGCCCGGCGCGCGCAACGTGCCGCAGACGTCCGAGAACAGCTTCTGGGGCGGTCGCAATCCGATCTATCCGAGCGCGGACCAGAAATCATGGTTCGAGCGCATGGTCGAGCGCGGCTGGACCGTGCCCGACTGGCCGGTCGAATATGGCGGCGGCGGGCTGTCGAGACAACAGGCGGGGATCCTCCAGCAGGAACTGCGCCGGATCGGTGCGGCCTCGCCGTTGCAGAGCCTCGGCATCTGGATGCTGGGGCCGGCGCTGATGAAGTTCGGCACCGAAGAGCAGAAGCGCCAGCATCTGACCGACATCGCGAAAGGTCGCATCCGCTGGGCGCAGGGTTACTCGGAACCCAATGCCGGTTCGGACCTCGCCAGCATCCAGACGCGCGGCGAGGACAAGGGCGATCACTTCCTCGTCAACGGCTCCAAGATCTGGACGACCAACGGCGACAAGTGCGACATGATCTTCGCGCTGGTCCGCACCGAGCCCGATGCGCCCAAGCATCTCGGCATCTCGTTCCTGCTGATCGACATGGCCGATCCCGGCGTCACCACCCGTCCGATCCGCCTGATCGCGGGCGACAGCCCGTTCACCCAGACCTTCAGATC
>CAZZZX010000331.1:0-4115 GCA_964658585.1 uncultured Novosphingobium sp. | reverse complement strand
CGCGCCATGTTGGGGTCGATCTTCGACAGCGGCATCCAGTCCTTGTCGATGCCGCGCCCGTCGAGCGCGTTGGCGAGCATCGTGATCGTCACCGGCGGCGGCACGAAGCGATAGATCGCGACGATCGCCACCGACAGGATCACGAACCACAGGATCAGTCGCCACAACAGGCGGAGGAGGCGCGTCATGGCACGGGCCTACAGGCTGGCGGGCGCCGCGTTCAAGGCCGCTGTCATCCGCGGCGGGATCGCGATAGGCGAACGCGCATGATCCGGACCGAAGAGATTCTCGCGCGTCACGGCCTCGCCCGCCGCGGCCGCCGTCTCGTCCTGGTGGCGAGCGATGCCGGCGGGGCGCCGATGCTCGATGTCTCGGGCGATCTCATCATGCGCTATGCCGCGCGGATCGGCGCGGACTTCAAGATCGTCCGCCAGGAGAATCACGGCGGCGCGCTGCCGCGACCCCATGCGGTCAAGTTCCACACCGCGCTCGAGCTCGCGACGTACGACATCGTCGCGTGGATCGATGCCGACTGCCTGATCGCGCCGACCGCGCCCGATCTGTTCGCGCAGGTGCCGCCCGGGGCGGGCTTCGCCGCCTGGTGCGACGAGCATCGCGCCTTCGACGATCGCCCGCTCTACGCGCACGGCTATTTCAACTCGGGCGTGATGGTGGCGCGCGATCCCGCGCCGTTCGGATTGGCGATGACCTATCTGGTCGACAAGGAGACGTGCCTGACCGCGGCCGAGCGCGCGCTGATGATGGGCGAGCAGACCCCGCTCAACCGCGCCGTCCACGACAGCGGCGTCGCGGTCCACCGGCTCGGCCCCGAATGGAATTTCGTGCTCAACAAGGCGCAGCGCGCGACGGTCGGCACCGACGTGACGCTGGAGACCGCATACATCGTCCATTGCGCGGGCGGCCGCTTCCTCGGCCTGCCCAACGCCAGGGATCGCGGCGCGCGCGCCGGGGGGATGCGGGCGCTGCGGGACCGGCTGGGATGGTAGGCGGGGGAGCGACCGCTTTCGCCCACTTGCGGTCATTCGCGAGACGGCTACGCTGTAGACTTGAAGGCTCGCACGGAGGCGATGTTGATTTACGTCCTTATAGCAATCGCAGGCGGCTTGCTAATGGACTTGTTTATCTTCGAACGCCTGAAGCTCTCTTTGGCAGGCATTTGGTCGACAAGAGAAGAGCTAAGCTATCGCAGTTTGCTATTTCCACGCGTCACGCTTACCATTGCCTCGTCTGCTATAATCGGATTTTCATTACGTAGTCAGCCCGAAAGCGTGATAGGCGTTATAGCCGGTTCGATGATATTTGCGACCTCCTTGGCATATGCCGCTTACCTCATTTTGTCCAAAGAGTTCTATTAGATCGGGAGCAGTGAGCGGTCGGTCTGAAATCCCCCACCTCCGGCCGTCCCCGAATCGCCAAGCGGACGATCCGTGCCGGAACCGGACAGGCCGCTTGCGGGCAAGGAAGCGGACGGGCGGCAAGCGCCCCAGTTTCGGCCATTCTGCCGCTGACGGCGCTTGCCCAAAACCCGCCATTAGCGCAGCATTGCGGCATGGGCTGGGATCCGTCACCGTCGTTGAGAAGCATGGCGTGGTCTCACATTGTCGAGCGCTATCGCTTCCGAAAGGGTGACCGTTTGGCCAACATGTTTTCGCCAGCGCTCGATGGTATCGAACAGTTGGCGGTCACTATCGCCGACGGCCCACTGTCATCAAAGCTGTTCGGATGGGTCTCAATGTTTGAGCTTTGCATTCAGCAGACCAACGCTATTCCCTATTCCGGCCCCTATCTACGGGTATCTCCCTCGGCTTCCGGCGCAGTCGAGTTTCGATACTTCGATACGGCAATACCCGCGAGGCAGTGGCATCGCGAGGTACCGCCCGAAGCGACGGTTCCTCGATTTGAAGCTTTCGTCGATCAACTGCATTGGATCGCCTCGTGAAGGGGCTTTACCACGCCCTGATCCAGCGCTCTGGTCCGGATGAAGTTCACGACCGGGCGTCAGTGGAAGCCGAGAGCCTTCTCGACGCCAAGCGCCTCCTTGAAGAGAAATACGGCGACGGCAAGGTGATAAGCATCACGGGCGAACGAGAGAGCAAGCGGATACGTTAGCGTCCGCTTTCCCCAGCGCGGCTCTGAAACCTGCCGGAGCATTATCCACCAATTATCGCCCTTCACCTCCGCACCATGAGCGCGGTTCGGGTAGAGGACGCTGCCGCAGCCGTTACCTGCGTGGACTGACGAGCGATTGCAGGGAACGGGATGGGACGGGGGTGCGATCCACCGTCCGGGACGGCTGGCGCGCTGGCATCCGGAGCGGATGAAACCTGCGCACCGTGAGTTCAACAGGTCGTCGTACGATCGTCGTGCCCGTGCCAACGGCATGCCCGTCGTGCGCCCGCCACAGCCGAGACGGTTCCCACCCCGGACATCAAGCGCCGGGGAGATGGGCGAGGTTCTCTCGGGGGACAACTGAGACACCCCCAAACCCTCCGGGTGCGCGAGGCACGCGAGGGCGCCGGCCGTTTTCTCGCTTCCCGCGCCGATGGCCCGCGCCCGCCGCCCGCAAATCCAACAGCGTCACTCGACGTTGAGGCGTTCGCGCATTTCCTTGCCGGGCTTGAAATAGGGCACGCGCTTGGCGGCGACATCGACCGCTTCGCCGGTGCGCGGATTGCGGCCGACACGCGCGTCGCGCGGCCGGGTCGAGAAGGCGCCGAAGCCGCGCAGCTCCACGCGCCCGCCCTCGGCGAGACGCGCGCTGATCGTCTCGAACACGGTCGTGACCAGCCTCTCGACATCCTTGGTGCTGAGCGATGGATTGTCCGCAACGATGCGCTGGACGAGTTCGGATCGGATCATCGCGCTCCACCAGATTCGACACCGCGCGCCCCGGCCACGGCTATAATCGTGCAATTCCATAAAACTGGATCAATGTCACCACTCGGATTCGGCACCCTCTTATAATCGCAGCCGAAACGAAAAGGGCCTCCCCCCGCGGGTGCGGAGGGAGGCCCGTATCGGCCGGGTGACGCCGGTCGGCGGCGGTCAGTTGTTCTCCTGGCGGGCCTTGAGCGCCTCGCCGAGGATGTCGCCGAGCGACGCACCCGAGTCGGACGAGCCGTATTGCGCCACCGCCTGCTTCTCCTCGGCCATCTGCATCGCCTTGATCGAGAAGGTCGGCTTCTTGGAGCGGTCGAAGCCGGTGACCATCGCATCGAACTTCTGACCGACCTGGAACCGCTCGGAGCGCTGCTCGTCGCGATCGCGGCCGAGATCGCCGCGACGGATGAAGCCGGTGACGCCGTCGTCGCCGACCTGCACGTCGAGGCCGGCATCGCCCACCGACAGCACCGTGACGGTGAGCGTCTGGCCGCGCTGCACGCCGCCCGATCCGCCGCCGCCGCCGGCACCCGCCGAGGCGCCGCCGCCCGCCGCGACACCGCCGCGCTCGAGCTGCTTGATGCCCAGCGAGATGCGCTCCTTCTCGGCATCGATGTCGAGCACGACCGCCTGCACGGTCTCGCCCTTGTGATGCATCGCCAGCGCTTCCTCGCCGGTCACGCCCCAGGCGATGTCCGACATGTGGACCATGCCGTCGACATCGCCGTCGAGCCCGACGAACAGGCCGAACTCGGTGGCGTTCTTGACCTCGCCGTCGACCGTCGAGCCGACCGGATGACGCTCGGCGAACGCCTCCCACGGGTTCTGCTGCGCCTGCTTGAGGCCGAGGCTGATGCGGCGCTTCTCGCCGTCGACCTCGAGGATCATCACTTCCACCTCCTGCGAGGTGGAGACGATCTTGCCCGGATGGACGTTCTTCTTGGTCCAGCTCATCTCGGAGACGTGGACGAGGCCCTCGATGCCCGGCTCGAGCTCGACGAAGGCGCCATATTCGGTGATGTTGGTCACCCGGCCGGTGAACTTGGCGTCGACCGGATACTTGGCGCTCGCGCCCTCCCACGGATCGCTCTCGAGCTGCTTCATGCCGAGGCTGATGCGCTGCGTGTCGCGGTTGATGCGGATGATCTGCACCTTGACCGTGTCACCGATGTTGATGACCTCGCTCGGGTGGTTGACGCGCTTGTAGCTCATGT
>CAZZZX010000330.1:0-4124 GCA_964658585.1 uncultured Novosphingobium sp. | reverse complement strand
GAGGCCGCCCAGCGTGTCGACCGGCTCGTCGGTCTCGGCGAGCCGCGGGTCGACGATCTCGGCGACGTCGTCGAGCTCGGCGCGCGCGTCGGCGTCCCACATGCCGTCGCTCAGCGCGGTGAGCAGTTCGGCGGGGGCCTCGTCATGCTCGTCCTCGATATCGCCGACGATCTCCTCGACCAGATCCTCGATCGTGACGAGGCCCTCGGTGCCCGAATATTCGTCGACCACGATGGCGAGGTGAGTCGCGGTGGCGCGCATCTCGGCGAGCAGGTCGATCACTCCCATCGAGGTCGGGACGTAGCGCGGCTCGCGGATCAGCGCGGCGATGCTGTCGGGCCGCGGCGCGGTCCCCGCGAGGATGGCGAAGACGTCCTTGATGTGGATCATCCCGGTGACGGTATCCAGGCTCTCGCGGAACACCGGCAGCCGCGAATGGCCGGCCTCGGCGAACAGCGCGACCAGCGCCTCGAAGCTCGCCTGCTCGTCGATCGCGACGATGTCGCCGCGCGGCACCGCGACATCACGCACCGTACGATCGCCGAACTCGAGCAGGTTCTGGAGCATGATCCGCTCCTGCGCGGAAAGGTCGCGCGCATCGGCGGGATCGTCCTGATGCTCCTCGATCGCCTCGAAAATCTGGTCGCGCAGCGTCGGTTCGGCTCCCTCGCCGAACAGCAGATGGCGCAAGCCGGACCACAATCCCCCGCCGGTCGCGGCGGGGCTCCTACTGGAATCGTCGGGCATGGCGGTGCTGATTCGGGTCCCTTGCTGTGGCGCCGCGACTGTAGCGGGGCGCGGGAGCGCAAGTCGAGAGGGCGCGGACGTTGACGAAGTGGACGCCACGTCACCCCCGACATGCCCCCGCCCGCGGATCGCGAGCCCGGCGATCCGGCGGTCGCGAGACATCCCCGGCGTCGCACGCGCGGCGGGGCGCAGGTGGATGGGAAGGGCCTGGCGGCTGGGGCGATGGGGCATGTCCGGTCTCCGTCGAGGACGATCGAACGAACCAGCTATACCGCCAATTCCAACTTGAGAAGGGGTTTTCCGCAATTCGCGGCGCGACCGCGAGGGCGCCACCCCGGCCTCGGGCCGGGGTGGCGCCGTCACACGTCGATCGTGCCGATCAGCAGCCGTTGCGCCGGTTCTGCGCGGCGTCGTGACGCTTGTCGATGTGGCGGCCGAGCAGCCCGCCGCCGATCACGCCGGCGGCGATTCCGACCGGCCCGGCACCCAGCGCGGCCGCGCCGACACCGCCGACACCGGCGCCCGCCAGCAGGCCGGTCGTGCCCTTGCTGCGCCGGCAGCGATAGTGATAGCGGCCGCCGCGGCCGTGATAGCTGTGATCGTAATGCGTCGCCGCGGCGACCGGCAGCGGCACCGCGACCGGCGCGACCATCGCGACCGCGGCGGCCGACATCAGCAATTTCTTCATCATGCCGGATATCCTCGTTTCCAGAAACCGCCTGCCAACGTCGCGCGCTGGCAAACGATCCCACGCCGGATCGCCGAAGGCGCAGGATCCTGCTTCTAGTGCGCCGCGATCCAGCGATCGATCTGGGGCAGCACGTCGTGGCGCAGGCGCGCGCGCGTGCGGATGACGTCCTCCGCCTTGTAGACGTCGCGCCGGCCCGATTCGGGGATGTACTTGACCGCGAACGCCTGCAGCTGGTCGGCGCGCGCGGGATCGCCCGACGGGGACGCGACACCCGCATAGAGGCTGTAGCGCTGGAGCGAGTCGAGCCGGCTCTCGAACAGCGCGCGATGCGCGGTGGCGAACGTCCAGGTCTGGTCGGGATCCGCGATCGCCGCGACGTAGAGCATCCGCGGGCCGGTGGTCACCGGGATCTCGTCGCCCAGGATCAGCGCGAGCGCCTGCTTCAGGATCGCCGGCGTCATGCCGACGATCTCGAGGTAGCGCTGCTGCGCGCGCTGGCCAGCGCGCTGTCGAGCCGCTGCTTCTCGAGCGCGTCGATCGTCGTCCGCGCCAGCGTACGCAGCTGGTCGAACGTCTTCTGGTCCGCATTCTCGGCCGCGACCGCGATGATCGCGCGCCGCGTCGCGCCGAGTTTGGTCGAGGGATCCGCGATCAGGCGCGCGAAGCGGCGCTGGCCCTCGGCGATCACCGCGCGATCCTCGAACCGGCTGAGCGCGACGATCAGGCTGTTGCGGAGCAGGCCGATATTGTCGGGCTCGCCGGGCCGGGCGTCGAAACCGATCGTCGCGAACTTCGCGGCGAGCAGCGTGCGGGCGAAACCGCGATAGGCGGTCCGTGCGGGACCGGGCGCGTAGATGCGGTCGATCGTCGTCAGCATCGCGGTGAGGCGCTGCCAGACGGTCGGGTCCGCCTCGACCGGCAGCCGCCGCGTGAGATCGAGGAAGCCGTCGGCGCGGGCATCGCCCGAGGTCGCGAGCGCCCAGCCGTCGCTGAGCAGGCCGAGCTGGTCGGCGGCGGGGATCTCGCCGAACCGCGCGCTCAGGCCGGCAAGCTGGTCGGGCGTGTAGAGCGTGCGGAAATAACCGGTCTGGCCGGCATTGACGATCGTCGGGGCGTGCGCGTCGGCACGGATCGGCACGGGCGTGGCGCCGGTCACGACCACGCGCTGCACGGCGGCGGGCGTGTCGAGCGGCGCGGCGATCACCGGGACATGCCAGGTCTGCGGCGTGCGCGACGCGGCATCGAGCCCGAAACGCCCCTGCGTCAGCGCTAGCGTGCCCGCCGTCCCGCTTTCGCGGATCAGCGGAACGCCGGACTGGCGGATGAAATCCTCGCCGATGCCGAGGATCGGCTTGCCGGACGCCGCCTGCACCGACTGGAGCAGTTCCGCGGTGGTGGCGTTGCCATAGGCGTGCGCGGCCAGATAGCTGCGGATCCCGCTCCGGAATGCGTCCGAGCCGGCATAGGCCTCGATCATGCGGATCACCGCCGCACCCTTTTCGTAGGTGATCGAATCGCCGATGCGGTTGACCTGCTCGATCGTGTCGGCCGGCTCGACGACCGGGTGGGTCGACTGCAACGCGTCGGTCGCGAACGCGCTTTCGCGGCTGGCGGCGAACTGCAGCCAGAGCTTCCATTCGGGATGGATCGCATCGACCGAGCGGTTCTCCATCCAGGTGGCGAACCCCTCGTTGAGCCAGAGATCGTCCCACCATCCCATCGTGACGAGATCGCCGAACCACTGGTGCGCCATCTCGTGCGCGACGACGACGTAGACATTCTGGCGATCCGCGTCCGACGCGGTCTTGGGATCGATCAGCAGGTCGTTCTCGAAATAGAAGATCGCGCCCCAATTCTCCATCGCGCCGAAACCGCCCGCGCCCGGGCCGCCGATCAGATCGAGCTTCGGCAGCGGGAATTTGATCCCGAAATAATCATTGTAGTAGCGCAGGATCTTCGCCGCGGCGTCGAGCGCGTAGCGGCCCTGCTCGGTGGCGCCCCTGCGCACGATCACACCCACGTCGACGCCGTCGACGGTCTGGTGGATGCGCTCCATGTCGCCGATGCCGAGATACATCAGATAGGACGACATCCTCGGGCTGGGCGCGAAGGTGACGCGCTTGAGCCCGCCCGGGACCGCGGTCTGGCTGGCGATCGGCATGTTGGAGACGACCATCTGGTCGGCCGGCGCGGTGACCGTGATGTCGAACACCGCCTTGAGGTCGGGCTCGTCGAAGCACGGCACGAAGCGGCGGGCGTCGGCCGCCTCGAACTGGGTGGCGATCATGCGTCGCTTGCCCTGCGGCGTATCGTAGTCGAGCGCGAACAGCCCCTGGCTGCTCTGGTTGATCTTGCCGCGATAGGCGATGCGCAGGTTGTGGCGGCCGGCCGAGACCGGCGCGCCGAAGCTGAAGGTGGCGGTCTGCCTGGCCGGATCGAACGTGACCTTCGGCGCGCCGGAGGCGCCGTCGAGCGCGACGCTGTCGATCTGGAGTTCGAGCGTGTTGAGCGTGATCGTCGAGGTCGGCGCCTGCACGTCGAGCGCGATCGTGACGGTGCCCGTGAACGACAGCGCCTGCGCGTCGGGAACGACCGCGATGGTGTAGCGCGAGGGCGTCACGCTGCGCGGCAGTTGCGCCTGGTGTAGCACGCCCAGCGACGGCGCGGGCGGCGCGGCGAGGGCGGG
>CAZZZX010000329.1:0-4128 GCA_964658585.1 uncultured Novosphingobium sp. | reverse complement strand
CGCTGGGCGACACCGAAGCGGTGCTGCTCGTCGACCACCACCAGCCCCAGCGCCCTGTAGGTCACCGTGTCCTGGAAGATCGCGTGCGTGCCGATCAGGATGTCGATCGATCCGTCGGCGAGCCCCATCAGCGTCGATTCGCGCACCCGCCCCTTGTCGCGCCCGGTGAGGATCGCGACCGCGAGCCCCAACGGTGCGAGCTGGCGGGTCAGCGTCTCGGCGTGCTGGCGCGCGAGGATCTCGGTCGGCGCGAGCAGCGCGCCCTGCGCGCCCGCCTCGACGCAGACCAGCAGCGCCATCGTCGCGACCAGCGTCTTGCCCGCGCCGACATCGCCCTGAAGCAGGCGCAGCATCGGCACCTCCTGCGCCATGTCGCCCTCGATCTCGGCGACCGCACGCGCCTGCGCGCCGGTCGGCTGGTACGGCAGGTCGAGTGCGGCGCGCAGCCGCCCGTCGCCGGCGAGCGCACGGCCCGTGCGCCGCCGCGTCGAGGCGCGGACCAGCATCAGCGCCAGTTGGTTGGCGAACACCTCGTCATAGGCGAGCCGCGAGCGCGCGGGCTCGTCCTGCGGATCGTGGTGCGCACGCCGCAAAGCCTCGCCGAACGACGGCCAGCCGCGCGCGCGCAGCAGGCTCGGCTCGATCCATTCGTCGAGCGCGGGGACGCGGGCCAGCGCCTGCTCGACCAGCCGCGCGATCTGGCGCGAGCTGATGCCCGCGGAGAGCGGATAGACCGGCTCGCGCGTCGCGATCTCGGCCTCGTCCCCGGGTGCCGCGACCTGGTCGATCCGGCTGATCTGCAATTCCTGCCCGTACAGTTCGAGCCGCCCGGCGACGATACGCGGCTCGCCGAGCGGGAACTGCTTCTTCCCCCAGCCGGCATTGCCTCCGAAGAAGATCAGGCTCGCGACGTTACCCGCGCCGTCGACCGCCTGCACGCGGAACGGACCGCGCGGCGAGGCGGAACTGCGATAGCCGGTGGGCGTCAGCCGCACGATCACGCCGCTGCCCGCATCGGCCATGTCGAGCGCCGCGACCCGCCGCCGCTCGACCACCGTCACCGGCAGGTGGAACAGCAGGTCGATCGCGCGCAGCAGGCCGAGTTTCTTCAGCGGCTTGGCGAGCGCCGGCCCGACGCCCTTGAGCGCCTCGACTTCGGCGAACAGCGGATTGAGGATTTCGGGTCGCATCACTAAGTGGCGTCTCCGATACACGCCGCCGACGCGCGCCACCAGCGCCCGCCGGCTTTTCGCCATGGAGCCCGTTCTGGACCGCGACACCCATCTGCGCCGCCTGCACTTCCGCGCCTGGCATCGCGGCACCAAGGAGGCGGACCTGCTGATCGGCGGGTTCTTCGACCGCTTCTCCGCGGGGTGGGATACAGCGGCGCGCGACTGGTTCGAGGCGCTGCTCGCCGAGGACGATGTCGACATCATGGCCTGGGCGATCGGCACGCAGGCCGTTCCCGCGCGCTTCGCCGGCGCGATGATCGAGCGGATGCAGCGGCTCGACTATATCCCGGTGCCGAAGTGAGGGACGACGCGGGAGAACCTTCTCCGCTCGGGGGAGAAGGCAGGATGAGGGGTCGCGAGCATGGCGGGCGTCCCGCACGCGGCGACCGTCGTGCCCTCGCCCTCCCCATCGCCGCGCGGCGGGTTCCCGCCCTCTCCCACGAAGGGAGAAGGCTATGAACCTCGCCCGCATCCTCAAGGCCGATACGCCGCTTACCCTCTCCGCTGTGCCGCCGGGTTTCCTGCCCTGGCTGCTCGCCGATCTCGCGCGCGCCTGTGCGCCCGCGCGCCGCGCGGTGTTCGTCGCCGCCGACGAGCGCGAGATGCGCGCGGTCGCGGACACCGCCGCCTATTTCGCGCCCGAACTTGGCATCCTGAGCTTTCCGGCGTGGGACTGCCTGCCCTATGACCGCGCCTCGCCCTCGCTGCGCTCGACCGCCGAGCGGCTGGCGACGCTGCACGCGCTGCAGAAGAAGCCTGCCGGCCCGCAGCTGCTCGTCACCACCGTCAACGCGGTCACCCAGCGCACGCTGACCCCGTTCCGCATCCGGCAGCTGGTGGCCAGGCTCGCGCCGGGCGAGCGGATCGACCGCGACAAGCTTTCCGCGCTGCTCCAGACGAACGGCTATTCGCGCACCGATACCGTCGCCGACCCCGGCGAATATGCGGTGCGCGGCGGGCTGGTCGATCTGTGGCCGTCGGGCGAGGAGATCGCGCTCCGCCTCGATTTCTTCGGCGACGAGATCGAGAGCGTGCGCCGTTTCGATCCCGCCGACCAGCGCACCGTCGATCGCATCCAGGGCTTCACGCTGCTGCCCGCCTCCGAGGCGCTGCTCGACGAGGACAGCATCAAACGCTTCCGCTCCGGCTATCGCGAGCGCTTCGGCGCCACCGCGACCGGCGATCCGGTCTATCAGGCGGTCTCCGAAGGGCGGCGGCTGGCGGGCATGGAACATTGGCTGCCGCTGTTCGAGGAAAAGCTCGCCACCCTGTTCGATCATCTCGCCGATGACGACGTGATCGTGCGCGATTCGGGCACGCCGGGCGCGGCCGAGGCGCGGATGGAAGGCGTCGCCGACTATTTCGAAAACCGCAGGCGCGCCCAGTCGAGCGATCCCGGCAGCTATCGCCCGCTGCCCGCCGACACGCTGTACCTCACCCCCGCGCAGTGGGACGCCGCGGTCGCCGACCGGCCGATGCACATCGCGACGCCGTTCCGCGAGCCCGAGAGCGCGACCGTGCTCGACCTCGACGTCGAGGCGCCGCGCGACTTCACCCCCGAGCGCACCGCGCAGGAGAATATCTACGAGGCGGTGGCAGCGCATGTCCGCACGCTCCAGCGCAAGGGCCACAAGGTCGTGCTGGCGAGCTATACCGGCGGCTCGCGCGAGCGGCTGTCGGGCCTGCTCGCCGATCACGGGCTGAGCGCGCTCGCACCCGAGGGTTCATGGCAGGAGGCGCTCGGCGCGGCGACGCCCAAGCCCAACGGCCGCGTCGCGCTCGCGGTGCTCCCGCTCGACCACGGCTTCACCACGCGCGACGTCGCGGTGCTGACCGAGCAGGACATGCTCGGCGACCGGCTGGTGCGCCGCCGCAAGCGCCGCAAGACCACCGACGCCTTCCTCGCCGAACTCGCCGCGCTGACCCCGGGCGACCTGATCGTCCATGCCGAGCACGGCATCGGCCAGTATCAGGGACTGACCTCGGTGCCGGTCGGCTCGGCGCCGCACGATTGCGTGCTGGTCTCCTACCATGGCGGCGACAAGCTCTACGTGCCCATCGAGAATATCGACGTGCTGTCGCGCTACGGCGCCGAGCAGGAGGGGGTAGCGCTCGATCGGCTCGGCGGCGTCGCCTGGCAGCAGCGCAAGAGCCGGATGAAGGAGCGCATCCGCGAGATCGCGGGCGAGCTGATGAAGACCGCCGCCGCGCGCGCGATGAAACAGGCCGAGATCGCCGAGGCGGCGGGCGGCTATGCCGAGTTCGTCGATCGCTTCCCCTACGAGGAGACCGACGATCAGGACCGCGCGATCGCCGAGACGCTCGGCGATCTCTCGGCAGGCAAGCCGATGGACCGGCTGGTGGTCGGCGATGTCGGCTTCGGTAAGACCGAGGTCGCGCTGCGCGCCGCGTTCGTCGCGGCGATGGCGGGGATGCAGGTCGCGGTGGTCTGCCCGACCACGCTGCTCGCCCGCCAGCACTATAACAACTTCTCGGAGCGTTTCCGCGGCTTCCCGCTGGAGGTCGGCCGCCTCTCCCGCCTGGTCGGCGCCGCCGAGGCCAAGACGGTGCGCGAGCGGCTCGCCGACGGCAGGCTCGACATCGTCGTCGGCACGCATGCGGTCTTCTCCAAGCAGGTCGATTTCAAGCGGCTCGGTCTCGTCATCGTCGATGAGGAGCAGCGCTTCGGCGTCACCCACAAGGAGCGGCTGAAGGCGCTCAAGGCCGACGTCCATGTCCTCACGCTCACCGCCACGCCGATCCCGCGCACGCTCCAGATGGCGATGTCGGGCCTGCGCGATCTGTCGGTGATCCAGACCCCGCCGGTCGATCGCCTCGCGGTGCGTACCTATGTGATGCCGTGGGATCCGGTGGTGATCCGCGAGGCGCTGCTGCG
>CAZZZX010000328.1:0-4129 GCA_964658585.1 uncultured Novosphingobium sp. | reverse complement strand
TGCCGGACATTCCTGCCGAAGTTCGGCAGCAGAGCGGGGTATGGCATGGCGTTGGTGTGCAAGCAGGGCGAAACGCGTGCGGAGACCGCGCCGCGGGCGATCCACCATCTCGCGGCGACGCCCGAGACGGTGCATTGGGGCTATTTCTCGCCCGACATCGCGCCCGCGCTCACCGTTCGGAGCGGTGATCTGATCCAGGCCGAGGCGATCACCCATCATGCCGGCGACGCGCCCGAGCTGATGTTCGATGCCGGTGTCGAGCGGCTGTTCACCGAGATCGATCCCGCCAGCCGCGCGCCCGGGGTCCACATCATGACCGGCCCGATCTTCGTCGCGGACGCGGAGCCCGGCGACATGCTGGAGGTGCGCTATCTGCAGATGACACCGCGCTGCAACTACGGCTCCAACCTCGCCGCCAACTGGGGGCATCTCTACCAGGAGTTCGGCGAGAAGGAGCGGGTGACGATCTACGAGCTCGATGCCAACGCCAACGCGGCGCACGCGCTCTACGGCTATGATTTCCCCGGCAAGTATCTGGTGCCCGGAACGATCACGCATTGTCCCGCCTGCGACCGCCAGCCGGCATTGACGGGGATCACCATCCCCGCGCGCCCGCATCTTGGCACCGCGGGCGTGGCGCCGGCGGTCGATGCGCCGGTATCGACGATCCCGCCGGGCCTGCACGGCGGCAATATCGACAATTGGCGGATCGGCGCGGGCGCGACGATGTTCTACAAGTGCCAGGTCGCGGGCGGCCTGTTCTCGATCGGCGATCCGCATGTCAGCCAGGGCGACGGCGAGATCAGCGGCACCGCGATCGAGGCGTCGCTCAACTGCCTGTTCCAGATCATCCTGCGCAAGGATTTCGACTTTCCCTCGCCGCTGCTCGAGACGCCGAGGAACTGGATCGTCCACGGCTTCGGCGCGGACCTGGATCAGGCCATGAAGAACGCCTCGCTTGACATGCTCCATCTGCTCACCGAGCATCAGGGGCTGAGCCGCAACGACGCCTATTCGCTGATGAGCGTCGCCGCCGATTTCGGCGTGACGCAGGTCGTCGACGGAACGCTCGGCATTCATGTCCGGATCGATCGCGGGCTGTTCCCGCAGCGGGGCGTCGCCCGGGATCCCGGCTGAGCTAGGTCGCGTTCGCGGCGAGCGCCGCCTCGATCTCGTGGCGCTGCGGCATCGACGCCGCGGCGCCGACGCGCTGGACGGACAGCGCGGCCGCGATGCAGGCGGAGCGCAGTGCCGGCTCCATCGACAAGCCTTCGGAAAGGCCGGCGGCGAGCACGCCGCAGAAGGTGTCGCCGGCGCCGGTGGTGTCGACGACGGTCACTCGCGGGGCAGCCACCGCGATCTCGCGATCGTGCGTGACCGCGACGATGCCCGCGGCGCCCAGTGTCACCACGATCCATTGATCGGGCCTGCGGAGCAGCCGCCGCGCCGCCGCCGCGGCGGCATCGGGCGCGGGCGTTGCGGCGGCGAGATAGAAGGCCAGTTCGGTCTCGTTGAGCACCACGATGTCCACGTCGGCCAGCATCGTCTCGGGAAGGGCGGTCGCGGGCGCGGTGTTGAGGATGGTGATCGCGCCCGCCGCGCGGGCCTGGGCGAGGTACGCCGCACTCGCTGCGACCGGAACCTCCAGCTGGGCCAGGCAGACCGCCCGGCCGCCACCGAACGGGGTCCAGCCGCCCGGCGCCGCCACGCCGCCATTGGCGCCCGCGACGATGACGATCTGGTTCTCGCCCGCGTCCGACACGAAGACGTAGGCGAGTCCGGTCGATCCGGCGATCCGGCGGACGCCACCGACGTCCACCTCCGTCCCGGCGAGAAAGTCGCGCATCCAGGTGCCGAATTCGTCGTCGCCGACCGCGCCGATCATCCGCGTGTCCGCGCCGAAGCGCGCGCTCGCCACCGCCTGGTTCGATCCCTTGCCGCCCGGCAGCTGGACGCGCGACGCGGCGGCGACGGTCTCGCCGGCCTGCGGGAGCCGCGCCACGCGCATCACGATGTCCATGTTGATGCTGCCGAAGACGGTGACGCTCACGCGGCGAGCGCCCTCCCGATCACGCCGCGCCGCGCGACCGGCTGCGCATCGAGCGGCGGCAGGCACGCGAGCAGCGCCATGCCGACGCCGAGCGCGGCGGCGATCGCGATCGTTGCGAATGCGTAGGAGCCGGTCGTGTCGAAGCTCATGTCCATCAGCCCCGGTGTGATGCCCTGCGCCAGGATGACCGCCGCGTAGAGCGCGCCTGCGACGCTGCCGAAATGCCGCAGCCCGAAATAGCGCGAGATCAGATAGGGCAGCGCGCCATATTCCGCACCCATGCCGATGCCGAGCAGGACGCCCGCCGAGATCGCCGGCAGGCTGCCGCTGTTGCCGAACTCGAGCAGCAGCAGCCCGGCGATCGCCGCGGCATACATCGGCACGATCAGCCGCGGCGTCCGCAGCCTGTCGAGCAGGCCGCCGGTGACGATCTGCCACGCCGCGGTGACGAGCGCGAAGGTCGCGACCACGCCGGTCGCCTCCTCCAGGCCGGCGCCATGATCGGTCAGCATCGGCACGACATGGGTGAACACCGCGGTCATGCCGCCCGCGCCCGCGGCGATCGCGATCAGCATCAGCCAGAAGGCGCGGGTGTGCGTCGCCTCGCGCAGCGTCAGGCCGTCGAGCGCGATCGCCTCGGCCGCGACGCGGGGCGGCGCATCGCGCAGGAACAGGAACAGGATCGGAAGGCCGATCAGCAGCACCAGCGCGGCGATCCCCGCATAGGCGGTGCGCCAGCCGAAGCCGGTGACCAGCAGCCCGGCGACGATCGGCATCACCGTCGCGCCGACGCCGTTGCCGACGCCCGCGGTCACGCCCAGCATCAGCCCGCGCCGCGCGTCGAACCAGTTCGATACGACCTTACAGAACATCGCCGAGCCGGCGAGCGATCCGGCGACGCCGATCAGCGCGAACAGCAGGTAGAACTGCACGACGCTGCCGTTCGCCAGCGAGAGCAGGCCGATGCCGGCGGCGAGCAGCACGTTGCCCGCGATGAGGATCGGTCGAGCCCCCAACCGGTCGATCGCGCGGCCGACAAGGGGGTAGAGCGCCGCGTTGACGATCGCGACCAGCCCGAGCACGCCCGAGACCGATGCGCGCGGCCAGCCGAACTCGGTGGCGATCGGCACCAGGAACACGCCGAACGTGGCGAGGATCGCCGCGGTCATGCCGACCATGTTGCCGATCGTCGCGGCGACCGCGACACCGGCTGGACTGGGGACCGAAGCGCGCATGGCCAATCTCCCGGATCAGGAACCCGAGTAGATCGCAGCGCGACGCGTCGCGGAAGTGTCATTATATGCGCTCCAACAAAGACGGCGCGGATCGTCAAGAACGCGCCGACTTGTCCCGCCAATCTCGGCGGTGGCGTTCGGGACCGCGATCCGGGACGGGCCGGCTCGGCCGGATGCCGATGGAGATGACCCGAACGATGACCGCCGACCCTGCGACCACCATGCCGACCTATTTCATCCCGCATGGCGGCGGCCCGTGCTTCTTCATGGACTGGCGCCTGATGGGCGGCCCGGCCGACGCCTGGAAGAAGACCGAGACGTGGCTGCGCGGCCTCCTCGCGACGCTGCCCGAGCGGCCCAAGGGCATCGTCGTGATCTCGGGCCATTGGGAGGAGGCGGCGTTCACCGCGTCCAGCGCCGAGCATCCGGGAATGATCTACGATTATTCGGGCTTCCCGCCGCATACCTATCAGCTGAGCTACCCCGCGCCCGGCGCGCCGGCGCTGGCCGAGCGCGTGGTCGCGCTGCTCACCGCGGCGGGCCTGCCGGCGCGCACCGATGGGAACCGCGGCTTCGATCACGGCGTGTTCGTGCCGTTCCTGCTGATCGATCCCGAGGCGACGATCCCGGTGGTGCCGCTGTCGCTCAAGCGCGAGCTCGATCCCGCCGAGCATCTGGCCGCGGGCCGGGCACTGGCGGCGTTGCGCGACGAGGGCGTGCTGATCGTCGGTTCGGGCATGAGCTATCACAACATGCGCGGCTTCCGGACACCGGCGGCGGGACAGCCCTCCGCGCGGTTCGATGCGTGGCTCACCGAGGCGGTCGAGGCCGATCCCGCGACGCG
>CAZZZX010000327.1:0-4133 GCA_964658585.1 uncultured Novosphingobium sp. | reverse complement strand
GGCGGTACCGGTGGGATGCGAGTGGTAATGGCCGAGCAGGACGGGTCCGCCCGCGCGCTCGGCTCGATGCGCCGCGAACAGCGCGGCCGGATCGAGCTCGAAGCTGTCCGCCGGCCGCGCGGCGAGATTGGCGGCGGACGGCACAGACGCGATCGAGACGCACCCGTCGCGGTGCGATCCGAGCAGCAGGCCGCACACTTCGGCATCGGGCGACGCGGCCGCGCGGGCAACGACCGCCGCGAGCAGCGATCTTGAAATTCGTGCTTCCATCGCCACATCGCGTAGCGAATGGGGGCCGGGGTTTCTATCGTCGAAGCGGTGATCGCGGCCGAGACGGATGGCTGGCGTCTGGATCGCGCGCTGGCCGCCGTCCTCCCCGACCTGTCGCGCGAGCGGATCAAGGCGCTGATCGCGGCGGGCGCGGTGCAACGCGGTGGCCTCGCGGCACGCGATCCGTCGGCCAGGGCGAAAGCGGGCGAGACGGTCACGCTCGCGGTCCCCGAAACGGTGCCAGCCGACGCCACGGCACAGGACATCCCGCTCGTCATCGCCTATGAGGACGAGCATCTGATCGTCGTCGACAAGCCGGCCGGACTGGTCGTCCATCCCGCCGCGGGCAATCTCGACGGCACGCTGGTCAACGCGCTGCTCCACCATTGCCACGGCCAGTTGTCGGGCATTGGCGGGGTGGCGCGGCCGGGGATCGTCCATCGGATCGACAAGGACACCTCGGGGCTGATCGTGGCGGCCAAGCACGACCGCGCGCACGAGGGGCTGGCGGCGCAGTTCGCGGCGCACAGCATCGATCGCCGCTACAAGGCGATCGTCGGCGGCGTGCCGGTGCGCGATGCGGGCACGGTCGATGCGCCGCTCGCGCGGTCTCCGCACGATCGCAAGAAGATGGCGATCGTCACGGCCGCCAATGCGCGACGCGCGGTGACGCACTGGCGTGTTGAAACCAAATTGCGCGGTGCAGCGTTGGTGGAGTGCAGGCTGGAGACCGGCCGGACCCACCAGGTTCGTGTTCACATGGCGTCGATCGGCCATGCCTTGCTCGGCGATCCGGTCTATGGCCGCGCCGCCGGGCGTAACGATACGATATTGAGGGAACTCGGGTTTCGACGACAGGCGCTGCACGCCGCGGTGCTCGGGTTCGACCATCCGGTGACAAGGCGGGCTTTGGTGCTGCAAAGCACAATTCCGCCCGATATGCAGCGACTGTTCAGGTCGCTCGATGTATAAGGGTTGCAATTCGGAACCGGAATTTGGTCCGGCCCCGTCAGGCGATGGGAGATAAGATATGGTCACTGGCACAGCGCGCAAGATGCCCGCTACCATCCCCGCACTCGGCGGCGAGCAGAGCCTCAATCGCTACCTCTCGGAAATCAGGCGTTTTCCCATCCTGGCGCTCGAGGAGGAGTATATGCTCGCCAAGCGCTTCCAGGAGCATGGCGATGCCGAGGCGGCGAGCAAGCTCGTCACGTCGCACCTGCGACTCGTCGCCAAGATCGCGATGGGTTACCGCGGCTACGGCCTGCCAACGTCCGAGCTGATCTCGGAAGGCAATATCGGGCTGATGCAGGGCGTAAAGAAGTTCGAGCCCGATCGCGGCTTCCGCCTCGCCACCTATGCGATGTGGTGGATCCGCGCCTCGATCCAGGAATATATCCTGCGTTCGTGGAGCCTGGTGAAGATGGGCACCACTGCGGCGCAGAAGAAGCTGTTCTTCAACCTGCGGCGAATGAAGAGCCGGCTCGACGCATTCGAAGACGGCGATCTACACCCCGATCACGTCGCCAAGATCGCCAAGGACCTAGGTGTCACCCACGACGAGGTGACGTCGATGAACCGGCGCATGGCGATGGGCGGCGACTCGTCGCTCAACGCGCCGATGCGCGAGGACGGCGAGGCGCAGTGGCAGGACTGGCTGGTCGACAGCGACCCGCTGCAGGACGAGATGATCGCCAACGAGGAGGAGAAGACCGTCCGCCACGATCTCCTCACCGAGGCGATGGACGATCTCAACGAACGCGAGAAGCATATCCTCGCCGAACGGCGCCTGGCGGACGACCCCAAGACGCTCGAGGAACTGAGCCAGGTCTATGGCGTGTCGCGCGAGCGGGTCCGCCAGATCGAGGTCCGGGCGTTCGACAAGCTGCAGAAGGCGATGCTGCGGCTCGCCGGCGGCAAGGGACTGCTGCCCGCGGCGGCGTGATCGGCTTACACGAAACGAGAAGGGCGTCCGCCGCATGGCGGGCGCCCTTCTTGTTTCGGATGTGCGGCGCCGCGCGCCCCCGTCATGCCGCGGTCCAGCCGCCGTCGACCGACCAGTTCGCACCGGTGACCTGCGCCGCCTCGTCGCGGCACAGGAACGCGGCGATCGCACCCACCTGATCGGGCGTGACGAACTGCTTGGTCGGCTGCGCGGCGAGCAGCACGTCGGTCATCACCTGATCGCGGGTCAGCCCGCGCGACGCCATCGTATCGGGGATCTGCTTCTCGACCAGCGGCGTCCAGACATAACCCGGCGAGATGCAGTTGGCGGTGATGCCGTTCGTCGCGGTTTCCAGCGCCATCGTCTTGATGAGCCCGAACACGCCGTGCTTGGCCGAGACATAGGCCGATTTGAACGGCGAGGCGGTGGTCGCGTGCGCGGACGCGGTGGCGATGAACCGCCCCCAGCCACGCGTCTTCATGCCCGGCAGCGCGGCACGCGCGAGATGAAAGGCGGAGCTGAGGTTGATCGCGATGATCCGGTCCCATGCCGCGACCGGGAAGTCCTCGATCGGGGCGACATGCTGGATGCCGGCATTGGCGACGACGATGTCGGGTCCGCCGAGTTCGGCCGCACAGCGCGCGACCATCGCCGCGATCGCCACGCCGTCGGTCATGTCGGCGGCGTCGTAGAGCGCCTGCGCGCCCGACGCCGCGGCAAGCGCGGCGCACTGCGCGGCGATCGCGTCGATCTCGCCGAACCCGTTGATCATCACCGCCGCACCCTCGGCGGCGAGCGCCTGCGCGATCGCCAACCCGATGCCCGAGGTCGATCCCGTCACCAGCGCGGTCTTGCTCTTCAGGAACATGACGGTCTCCTTCGCATCGTCCGCGCCGCCTGCGGCAAGCCGATCGGCTTTGCAACCCGCGCCCCGGCAGGGCATTCAGCATGCGGGTCCTTGGGAGTGAGACGATGCGCCTCGACGATTATCGCACCAGCGACAATGTCCGCGACGATGGCGAGGGCTCGGGCGGCGGCGGCCTCAACCTCGGCGGCGGCGGCGGCGGGATGCTGCCGCTGATCCTGTCGCTGGTCGGCTCGCGGTTCGGCATCGTCGGGATCATCGTGGTGGTCGGCGCGATGCTGCTGTTCGGCGGCAATCCGCTGGCGCTGCTCGGCGGCGGCGGGCAGGTCGCGGCACCCGCCGACCGCAGCGCGCCGACCCAGGCGAGCGCGACGCAGGCGTGCGCGTCCGATCCGCTCAAGAAATTCTCCTGCCAGGTGCTCGCCTCGACCGAGGATACCTGGGGCCGGATCTTCCAGGCATCGGGCCAGACCTACACGCCGACGACGCTGGTGTTCTACTCGCGAAGCGATCAGTCGGGGTGCGGTGCGGCGCAATCCGCGATGGGGCCGTTCTACTGCCCGACCGACAAGGACGTGTATCTCGACACCAGCTTCTTCGGCGAGCTCAAGGACAAGTTCGGTTCGCCGGGCAATTTCGCGCAGGCCTATGTCGTCGCGCACGAGGTCGGGCATCACGTCCAGGACCTGCTCGGCACGCTCGGCCAGGCGCACGATGCGCAGGCGCGGATGAGCCCGACCCAGGCCAATGCCGAGCAGGTGCTGATCGAGCTGCAGGCGGATTGCTTCGCGGGCGTGTGGGCGGCCAAGAACGCCGACCGCATCGAACCCGGCGATGTCGAGGGCGGGCTGAGGGCCGCGCACGCGATCGGCGACGATACGCTCCAGCAGGAGGCGCAGGGCCGCGTCGTGCCCGACAGCTTCACCCACGGCACGTCGGCCGAGCGGATGAAGTGGCTCAAGCGCGGCCTCGACAGCGGCGATCCCGCGCAATGCGACACCTTCAAGGCAGGCGCCGACGGCTGACACGGTCCCCGGCGGTCGCGTCGGCCGC
>CAZZZX010000326.1:0-4155 GCA_964658585.1 uncultured Novosphingobium sp. | reverse complement strand
AGGGATTGGGCGCGAGATCGAGTGCCAGATAGACGCCGGCATAGGCGATGCTCGAGATCGCCGAGCCGGCCAGGATCAGCGCCAGCGTGCCGCCGCCGCGCGACAGCGCGAAGGCGGCCCCCGCGGTGATCGACGCGCCGATCAACGCGAACAGCGGCGAGGCGAGGACGAAGCTTGCGGTGAAGCCGTAATAGATCGCGATCACCGCGCCGAGCGAGGCACCGGCCGAGACACCGAGCAGCCCGGGTTCGGCCAGCGGATTGCGCAGCAGACCCTGCAGCACCGCGCCCGACAGACCGAGGATCCCACCGACGAGGATCGCGAGGGTGACGCGTGGCAGGCGGATCTCGGTGACAATCAGGCCCGCCAGGGTGGGATGAGGATCGGCGAGCGCGGCGACGACCTCGACGGGTCGCAGCCAGACGATGCCGGCGAGTAGCGACGCCATGGCGACGAGCAGCAGCGCCAGCGCCAGCACCGGGACGAGCCAGCGGTTCATCGCGCGTCGGTCCGCGCGAAGGGCAATGGCGTGCGCGCCGCCGCGGCGGCCGCGCGGAGCTGCGCGCGCAGCCTGATCGCCTCGTCCGCGACGAACGGCGTGCCGCACAGATAATAGGACTGGCGGATCGACAGCGATCGGGCGCCTCCCCAGAAACGCCGCACGATCGGGCTTTGCGCGACATTGGCACGCAGGCCCTCGGCGTCGTCCGGCCCGCCGCGGACGAGCAGCGACGGCGCCGCCGCGAGCAGCAGTTCGCCATCGGGCGCCTCGCCCCGCGCCACTGCCGGATCGGCGGCGATGTTGATCGCGCCGGCCAGCCTCAGCACGGTATCGTAGAGCGTCCCCCGCGATGCGCCGAAGCCGCTGCCGTCCCACGCCGCGACCCGGAGCGGCGGACCGCGATCATGCGCGAGCCCGGCGAGTTGCCGGTCCATGCGCGCGAGCAGCGCCTCGGCGCGCGCCTCCGCACCAACGGCGCGCGCGATCAGCCGGGTGTTGTGACGGATCTGCTCGATCGTATCCGCGGGGCCGACCTCGAGCATCGGCCAGCCCAGCCTCCTCAGCATATCCCGCGTCGCGGTCGTCGTATCGGTGCCGGCGACGACCAGGTCGGGCCGTTCGCGAAGCACTTCCTCGGTCTGCCCGTGATTGCGGCCGACCTTGCGGGCCAGCGGCGCCAGCTGCGAGGTCTGCGGGTCGCTCGACAGCCATGTCACCGAGGCGATGCGCCGCGGCGGAAGCAGCGCGAGGACGATCTGGTCGGTGCATTCGTTGATCGACATGACGCGCGGCGGCCGCGCACCCGGCCGCGGAACGGCGTCCGCCGCCACCGCGCCGCGGACGGGCGGCGCGGTGGCGGCGAGCAGGATCAGGAGCGATGCCAGCCGGCGCATCAGATCTTCACGCGGACCCCGCCATAGCCGGCGCGACCCGCCGTCGCATAGGTGAAGACCTCCTGATACTTCCTGTCGAGCAGGTTCTCGACGCGCGCGAAGATCTGGATCCGCCTGGTGATGTCGTAGGTCGCGCCGAGATTAACGAGCGTGTAGGCTTTGAGCCCGACGACCAGAGTGCTGAAATCCTGGTTGAACGCATAGTCGTTCTGCCGACCGTCGTAGCGCACCGTCAGCGTCGTGGTGATCGGCAGCCTCGTGGGCGCCCAGGTGACGTTGGCGCTGGCGATGTTCCTGGCGCGACGCACCGCCTGGATCCTGAGCGGGACCGAAAGCTGGAAGCTGCCGTCTGCGGGCGCCGGGCCGGCGAGCGCCTCGACGGTCTGGGGTGCATGCAGATAGGTGTAGCTCAGGTCGAAGCGGACATCGCCGACGCGCGCCGCGGCATAGGTCTCGACGCCGCGTTGCCGGGTCTTGCCCGCATCGTTGACCGTGGTCGCGAGGAACTGGTCGCCCACCTCCACGTAATTGGTCTCGATCCGGTCCACGAAACGATTGTCGAAATAGGTCGCGCCGATCTTCACCCGCTCGCCCGCCAGGGTCTGCTCGACACCGGCCTCCCAGCCTCTGGAGCGTTCGGGCCTCAGGTCCGGATTGCCGATATATTCGCCGCTGACATAGGCGAACAGGTCGGTCGCCGACGGATCCTTGACGCCGGTGCCGTAGGCGGCGTGGATGCGGGTGCCGGACGGAAGCAGGTAGCTCGCGGTCGCGCGATAGGTGGCATCGTCCCTGAACCGCGAATTGGCGTCGATGCGTGCCGACGCGCCGATCGCGAGCCGGTCGTCGACGGTGAGATCGTATTGCGACACGATGCCCAGCGTATCGATGCGGTGCGTGCCGTTATCGGCAAAGCCGCCCGGCGTGGTGTTGGCGAAATCCTGCCGCTCGGCATCCACCGCCATCGTGAAGCGGTTCCTCACGCGATCGCTGCCGAAGCGCACCGTGCTGTCGAACGAGCCGCGGTAGCGACGGCCGTGATCGCCTGAGGTCAGATCGCCGAAGTCGTAGCCGTCGCGCGTGGTGTCGGCGATGGTCGCGTTGGCGGCAAGCGTCCAGGCGTCGTCGAACAGATCCCATTGCGCGCCGAGCAGTCCGTAATAGCCCCTGTTGACGTAATAATTGCCCGGCGTGTCGACCGTCGTGATGACCGGATAGCCCTGCACGACGGGCGAGGTGTCTGCGATGTTCTGATCGTCGCCATCGGCCTTGGTGTAGCTGTAGCGACCGACCGCGGTCAGCTTGAGGTTGGGCGCGGGCGTCCAGTTGAACTTGCCCGACGCGCCGAGGCTGTTCGAGGCGATGTCGCGGTCGCCGCCGGGCGCGATCGCATAGCCATCGGTGTGATAATAGGACGAGGAGATCGCATAATCGACATCGCCTCTGGCGCCGGCGATGCGCGCGCCGCCGTCATAGGTGCCCATCGATCCGCCTTCCGCGCGCAGCGAGATGCCGGGCAGCTCGCGACCGGACAGCGTGGTGTAGCTGACGACGCCGCCGATCGCGTCCGATCCGTAGAGCGCGCTCTGCTGGCCGCGCAGCACCTCGACGCGCGACGCCTCGTCGTTGATGAGCGTACCGAAATCATATTCGCCGTCATAGGGATCGTCGGCCTTGATGCCGTCGATGAAGACCAGCGTCTGGTTGCTCTCGGCGCCGCGGATGCGGATCTGGGTCAGGCCGCCGACGGCACCGTAGCGGCTGACCGCGACGCCCGGCACATCGCGCAGCGCATCGGACAGGATGCGGGTCTGGCGCGCCTGGAGGTCGTCGTTGCTCAGCACGGTGACCGACGAGCCGACCAGATCGGTCGGGATCGCATCGCCCGAGCGCGTCGCGGTGACGACGATGTCGTCCGCCGCCGCGGCCTGGCCCGACGCCTGTGCAAGATTGCTCTGCGCGAGCGCGGGCGTGGCCGTGGTCAGTGCGAGCAGCGTGATGAAACGGATCGTCATGGAAATACCCCCTCGGCGCCTGAGCAACGTCGGCGGCGGGGCGTGCCGTTCACGATCGAACGGTCGGCACGCGACGGCGGACGGGCGCAAGGGCGTCCGGCGTCGTGTACCGATGCGGCCCCGGCCGCATGGTTCGTCGCTCAGACGGGAGTACCGTGCCGCGGCCATCCCCTGGGCCAGGGCAAGAGCGACCAGACGCCGGCAGGTCTCCTGGCTCACGGGTCGTCGCGCGATGCACGGCCTTCCCGGGTCACGCATGACTTGGCGTGCGGCCCAGTGGCTGCCCCTTCCTCGTCGGAAGGGACGATATGCATCGCGCTCGCCGCTTACAGTTGCAGGGACAGCCGCGGAATCGGGCGGATCGCTCCGCCCTCACCGCGTTCCCTATTAAGCCCCTTGCGGGGCACCGACGCGATCTTGCCGATCCGCCCCGGAAGGACGGCCCGACAGCGCCTGCCTATCCGGGGTTCGGCGCCGGGGCAAGCCTCGAGCGTCTAGAGCCGTTCGACGATCGTCACATTGGCGATGCCGCCGCCCTCGCACATCGTCTGCAACCCGTAGCGCTTGCCGCGCGCCTTGAGCGCATGGATCAGCGTCGCCATCAGCTTGGTGCCGCTGGCGCCGAGCGGATGGCCGAGCGCGATCGCGCCGCCGTTGACGTTGAGCCTGGCGTGATCGCCGCCGACATGCTTGAGCCAGGCGAGCGGGACCGGGGCGAACGCCTCGTTGACCTCGTACAGGTCGA
>CAZZZX010000325.1:0-4162 GCA_964658585.1 uncultured Novosphingobium sp. | reverse complement strand
GCCGCCGGCGACGACCGTGACCGCCGCCCCCCCCGTCGTCATCCCGGTTCCGACCACCGCGCCCGCGGCGACGGTCATGAGCCGCACGCGCGGTGCCGAGCGGGCGATCGAAGCGCGCCCGCTGCCGATCGCGCCGCAGGGCCGCGCCTTGTTCGGGCTCGCGCCGGCGCCGTTCGTCGAGGGCGATTTCGTCGCCGCGCTGCGCGGCGCGGACGGACGCTGGACGATCGTCCAGCCTTTCCCGGAAGCCTTTCCCAACGCCTGGCAGCGCCGCGTGATGCTGTGGTTCGCGATCGCCTTCGCGATCGTCGCGCCGTTCGGCTGGCTGTTCGCGCGCCATATCGTCCGCCCGCTGGCGCGCTTCACCGAGGCCGCCGAACTGCTCGGCCGCGACCCCGCTGCCGCGCTCGTCGCGCTCGAGGGGCCCGCCGAGATCGGTCGGGCGGCGCACGCCTTCAACGTCATGCAGAACCGGCTGCGCAGCTTCGTCGACGATCGCACCGCGATGGTCGGCGCGATCAGCCACGATCTGCGCACCCCGCTCACCCGGATGCGCTTCCGCATCGAGGAGGTCGACAACGACGCGATCCGCGAGGGGATGAGCGAGGAGGTCGCCGAGATGGAGGCGATGATAACCTCCGTCCTGACCTTCATCCGCGACGCCTCGAGTCCCAATGCGCGCGAGCGGCTCGATCTCGGGATGCTGGTCGAGGATGTCGTCCACGACGCGACGATGATCGGCAGCGACGTGCTGGTCGAGCGCACCGCCGCCGCACCGGTGGAGGTCGATGTGCTGGGGATGCGTCGGCTGCTCGCCAATCTCGTCGAGAACGCGGTCAAATATGGCGAGCGCGCGCGGATCAGGCTGGTCGTCGACGAGGATGCCGCGGTCGCCGAGATCGTCGACGATGGTCCGGGCGTTCCCGAAGACGAGCTCGAGCGTGCGTTCGAGCCCTTCTACCGCGCCTCCAACGCCGATGTCTCGGGCAAGACCGGTACCGGGCTCGGGCTCGCGGTGTGCCGATCGATCGCACGCGCGCACGGCGGCGACGTCTTGCTGGTCAACGCGAAGGACGGTTTCCGGGCACAGCTGCGGCTGCCGCTCGCCTATGGCGCGGAGCGGGTCGCGGCCTGAGCGTTTCCCGGATCGGTACGCCCGCGTGAAACAATCCGAATGTTTCGTCATGGCTGTGCTAATCTCGGGCAATATCGAAGGCCGTCACCGGGAAGCGCATCATGGGGATTGCGATCGACGCCGTGCCGCCGCGGGTGGCACGTGTGGCGCAGGTTGCACCGGACGCGGTCGCCTTGCGCGACGGCGGTTCGACTTTGCGCTACGCCGAGCTCGTCGCGCGTGCCGCCGGACTGGGCGGTGCGCTCGTCGCGGCGGGGGTGGGCCGCGGGGCGCTGGTCGCGATCTGCCTCGATCGCTCGTTCGACCAGATCGTCGCGATCCTCGCCGCGTGGAGCGCGGGCGCCGCGTTCCTGCCGCTCGATCCGACGTGGCCCGATCTCCGGCTGCGCGCGATCCTCGCGGACGCGCGCTGCGACGGCCTGATCGCAGATGCGGCCGGCGCGGCGCGGCTGGCGGACTGTGGCGTGCCGATCGTCGCGCCCGATGCGGCCGGTCCGGCGGCGCTCGCCGCGATCCCCGCGCCCGACGAACTCGCCTATGTGATCTATACCTCAGGATCGACCGGCACGCCCAAGGGCGTCGAGATCAGCCATGCCAGCCTCGCCGCCCTGGTCGACTGGCATCTCGCCGCCTTCGCGGTGACCGCGGCCGATCGCGCGACGCATCTCGCCGGCCTCGGCTTCGACGCCGCGGTGTGGGAGGTGTGGCCGTATCTCTGCGTGGGCGCCACGGTGACGCTGATCGATGGCGCGGCGCGGACCTCGGGCGCGCTGCTGCGCGACCGGCTGGTCGCCGGGCGCATCACCGTCGCCTTCGTCCCGACCGCGCTCGCCGACGAACTGGTGCTGCTCGACTGGCCCGCTGACACGAGCCTGCGCACGCTGCTGACCGGCGCCGATCGGCTGCTCGCGCATCCGCGCGCCGGACTGTCCTTCGCGCTGGTCAACAATTACGGGCCGACCGAAGGCACCGTCGTCGCGACCTCGGGAACGGTGGCGCCGGGCGGCGACGGTATTCCGACGATCGGGCGCGCCATCGCCGGCACCGTCGTCGCGATCTGCGACGAGGACGGGGCGCCGGTCGCGCCCGGGACGATCGGCGAACTGCTGATCGGCGGCGCCGGCGTCGCGCGCGGCTATCGCGGCCGTCCCGACCTCACCGCCGAGCGCTTCGTCGTGCGCGACGGGATGCGCTTCTACCGCAGCGGCGACCGCGGCGCGCTGCTGTCCACGGGCGAGATCGCCTATCACGGCCGGATCGACGATCAGGCCAAGGTCCGCGGCCATCGCATCGAACCGGCCGAGGTCGCGGCCGTCCTGCGGAGCCATCCCGGCGTGCGCGCCGCCGCGGTCGCGCTGCAGCTCGACACGCTGGTCGGCTATGTCGTCACCGGAGACGAGCTGCCCGGGGCCGAGGCGCTCCGTGCATGGCTCGCCGCGCGGCTGCCCGACTATATGGTGCCCGGCGCCTTCGTCCGGCTCGATGCGCTGCCGCTCAACGCCAGCGGTAAGCTCGATCGCACCGCGCTGCCGGCGCCCACCGAAGAGAATGCGCTGCCCGCCGCCGGTTTCGTCCCCGCCGAGACCGCGGCGCAGCTCCGCCTGTGCGCGATCCTCGCCGAGGTGCTCGGGCGCGGGCCGGTCGGCATCGACGACAATTTCTTCCTGCTCGGCGGGCATTCGCTGCTCGGTACGCAGATGGTGCTGCGCTCGGGCGCCGCATTCGGGGTCGAGGTCACCTTGCGACACCTGTTCCTCGCCCCGACGATCCGCGCGCTCGCCACGCTGATCGAGGGCCTCGTCCTCGAGGCGATCGTGCGGATGAGCGAGGCGGAGGCGGTGCGTCGGACGGTATCGTGAACCGGCACGGCGCGATCGCCGCGGATCCCGGCCTCAGCCTGTTCCAGCTGCTCGATCCTGCGGTCCATGCCGATCCCTATCCCTTCTACCGCAGGCTGCGCGAGACCGCGCCGGTGCATTGGGATGCGTTCATGCACAGCTGGGTGGTGACCCGCTATGACGACGTGCTGAGCGTGCTCCAGCGTTTCTCGGCGGATCGCACACCCGATCCGGCGCGGATGGCGGCGCTCGGCCTGCCTTCACTGGAGCCGGTCGCCGAGGTGATGGCGCGGCAGATGCTGTTTCTCGACGCGCCCGCGCACACGCACCTGCGCAAGCTCTGCTCGACCGCCTTCACGCCGCGCCGCGTCGAGGCGATGGAGGCCGAGATCGACGCCATCGCGCATCGGCTGATCGACGCGGTCGCGGCCGCCGGCGCCATGGACGTGATCGCCGATTTCGCCGAGCCCTTCCCGGCGATCGTCACCGCCGGCCTGCTCGGCGTGCCCGCGGAGGATCATCGCCGGCTCAAGGCATGGTCCGCGGATTTCGCGGAGATGCTCGGCAATTTCCAGCACAATCCCGATCGTATCGGCCGCGTGCTGGCGACCACCGCCGAGATGACCGACTATTTCCGCGCCGCGGTGCGCGCGCAGCATCACACCCCGCGCGAGGGCCTGATCCGATCGCTGATGCTCGCCGAAGTCGATGGCGCGCGGCTGAGCGAGGACGAGGTGATCGCCAACGTCATCGTCACGATGGTCGGCGGGCAGGAGACCACCACCAACCTGATCGGCAACGGCCTGCTGACGCTGCTCCGCCAGCCCGACGCGCTCGCCGCGCTGCGCGACGAGCCCGCGCTGATGGCGACCGGCATCGAGGAACTGCTCCGCTACGAGACGCCGAGCCAGCATACCGGACGGATCGCGCCTGCCGATATCGAGATCGGCGGGCGCCTGATCGGCAAGGGCCAGGCGGTGATGGCGGTGATGGCGGCGGCCAATCGCGATCCCGCGCGCTTCCCCGATCCCGATCGGCTCGACCTGACGCGGACCGACAATCGCCACCTCGCCTTCGGCTGGTCGGCGCATTTCTGCTTCGGCGCGCCGCTCGCGCGGATGGAAGGCAGGATCGCGTTCGCGGCGCTGCTCGCCCGCCTGCCCGGCCTCGCGCTCGCCGACGAGGCACC
>CAZZZX010000324.1:0-4173 GCA_964658585.1 uncultured Novosphingobium sp. | reverse complement strand
TTTCCAGTGGCAACGCCGCGCTCGCCGCGGGCGACGCCGCGGCCGCGCGCATCGCGCTCGACAAGGGCATCGCGATTCCCGAACTGTCCGAGCCGATGCGCGGCGAGGCTTATCTCGATCGTGCGCGCGCCGACGTCGCGCTCGGCGAACTGCCGCAGGCACGCACCGACATGGACGAGGCGCTCAAGCGCGTCCCCGCCGATCCGATGGCGTGGCTGCTCTCGGCGACGCTCGCGCGCCGCGCCGGCGACACCGCACGCGCCGCCACCGACATCAGGGAAGCCGCAAGCCGCGCCCCCGATGCTCCCGACATCCTCTACGAGACCGGCAACATCGCCGCCGCCGCGGGCGACATGGCCGGCGCGCGCGCCGCCTGGACGAAGGCGCACGCCGCCGATCCGCAGAGCGATGCCGGCCAGGCCGCGCAGAAGGAGCTCGCCGAGACCGGCGGCACGGTGCTGCCCGGTCCGCCGGTGCGTCAGGGACGCTGACCGCGACGCCACTCCGGCGATCGGGCGACCCGGCCCGTCGGCCGCCCCGAAAATCCGGTCGGCCGTCATCGCCGTGGCGACGGGCGGGAATGCCGCGGGGACGGACTTTCGTATTCTCCCCGACATCCCTACATCCCTGCGCATGAACTATCTCCACACGATGATCCGCGTCTCCGATCCGGACGCGACGGTCCGCTTCTTCGGCCTGCTCGGGCTGCGCGAGGTCCGGCGCATGGACAACGAGAAGGGCCGCTACTCCCTGATCTTCCTCGCCGCGCCCGGCGACGAACAGGCGCAGGTCGAGCTGACCCACAATTGGGACGAGCAGGGCTATGACGGCGGCCGCAATTTCGGCCACCTCGCTTATCGCGTCGACGACATCTACGCGACCTGCAGCCGTCTCGCCGAGGCCGGGGTGACGATCAACCGGCCGCCTCGCGACGGGCATATGGCGTTCGTCCGCACGCCCGACGCGATCTCGATCGAGCTGCTCCAGGCGGGCGATGCGCTGCCCCCCGCAGAACCCTGGGCATCGATGCCCAACAGCGGGAGCTGGTAGTCCGATGGCGATCGAGATCGTCGCGGTCCCCGCGTTCAGCGACAACTATATCTGGCTGATGCACGACGGCGCGAGCGGCGAGACGGTCGTCGTCGATCCCGGCGAGGCCGGGCCGGTGCTCGCCGCCGCGCAGGCGCGCGACTGGACGATCACCCAGGTGTGGAACACCCACTGGCACGGCGATCATGTCGGCGGCAACGCCGCGATCAAGGCCGCGACCGGCGCCGCGATCACCGGCCCCGCCGCCGAGGCCGACAAGATCGGCACGCTCGACCGCACCGTGGCGGAAGGCGACACGATCGCGATCGGCGGGACGGCCGCGCACATCATCGCGGTCGGCGCGCACACCGCGGGGCATATCGCGATCCATCTGCCGGACGCGGGCGTGGCGTTCACCGGCGACACGCTCTTCGCGATGGGCTGCGGCCGATTGTTCGAGGGCACGCCCGCCGACATGTTCGCGGCGCTCGCCAAGCTCGCCGCGCTGCCGGCGGCGACGCGGATCTATTGCGGGCACGAATACACGCTCTCCAACGCACGCTATGCCGCGGTCGCGGAACCCGACAATGCGGCGATCCGCAGCCGGCTGGACGAGGTCGTCGCGCTGCGCGCGCGGGGCGAGCCGACGCTGCCGACGACGATCGCCGCCGAGCACGAGACCAACCCGTTCCTGCGTGCCCCCGATGTCGCGACGCTGGCGGCACGCCGCGCGGCGAAGGATGCGTTCAAGGGGTGACGGCACCGTGCGGTGCGCCGCGCGTTTTGCCATCGTCAGGAGTGCGCATGATGCCCAGACTGCCGATCACGCTGGCGCTGATCGCGTTCGCGTCAACGGCTGCGATCGGCCGACCCGCCGGGTCTCCGGCGGCCGAACTCGCCGGCCGCACGGCCGGTGCGCCGGTCGAATGCATCGGCGCCGTCGAAGGCGACCGAGGCGGCGACATCTACGATTCGGGCGATATCCTCTATCGCGGCCACGGCAGCCGGCTCTATCTCAATCATCCCGACAATTGCCCGGCGCTGCGTTCCGATCGCCGGATCGTCAGCCGGTCGCCGAGCGGCCGTCAATGCCGTGGCGACATCCTCACGGTCGAGGACCGGATCTCGCCCGCCTTCTACGGCAGTTGCGCGCTGGGCAGTTTCATCCCCTACGACAGGCCGCGGACGAGATAGGCCGGCTATTCGGCCAGCGCCACGCCCTCGCTCCTGGTGGCGTCCGCCGCACCGCGCCAGCGGCCGTCGGGTAGCCGCTCGATCGCATTGAGCTTGGAGGGCAGCGGCACCGCGTTGGCGGGCTGGCCGAGCGCCGAGATTTGCGGGGCGAGCGTGTCCATCAGCGGCGATTTCTCGACGATCAGCGCGCCGCCGCCGAAATAGATGTTGGGCAGGTCGATCGCGGCCTGCGCGCTCATCCCCCAGTCGATCACCCCGACCAGCGTCTTCAGCACATGCATGATGATCCGCTTGCCGCCCGCCGAGCCCACCGCCAGCACGACCTTGCCGTCGGGGCCGTAGACGATCGTCGGCGACATCGAGGAGAGCGGCCGCTTGCCGGCCTCGACCCGGTTGGCGACGGGCGCGCCGTCCTGCTCGGGTGCGAACGAGAAATCGGTGAGCTGGTTGTTGAGGACATAGCCGTTGGTGATCAGCTGGCTGCCGAAATAGCCCTCGACCGTCGAGGTCATCGTCACCACGTCGCCGGTGCCGTCGGCGGCGACGAAATCGGTGGTGCCATGCTCGTCGACGCCGATCCCCGCGGTGCGCTTCTCCGCGCCCGGCGGCGTCCCGGGCTGGTAGGTGCCGAGCGCACGCGTCGGCGAGATCAGCCGGGCGCGGCCCGCGAGATAGGCAGGGTTGAGCAGCCCTTCGAGGGGCACCTTCACGAACGCGGTGTCGCCGAGATACTGGTCGCGATCGGCATAGGCGAGTTGCATCGCCTCGCCGATCAGGTGCCACGCCACCGGCGAGCCCGGTCCCAGCGCCTTCAGGTCGAAATGGCCGAGCATTCCCAGCATCTGGAGGATGGTGACGCCGCCCGACGATGACGGCGCCATCCCGCACACCTTGTAGCCGCGATACGCGCCGCATACCGGCGGCTGGAGATTGGCCTTGTACCGCGCGAGGTCGGTGGTGGTGAACGGCGCCGGATTGCGCGGCGCGGTCGAGACGGTACGCGCGATCGTCGCGGCATTCTCGCCGGTGTAGAAGGCGTCCGGCCCCTCCCTGGCGATCCGCGTCAGGATCGCGGCGAGCGCGGGGTTGCGGATCGTCGTGCCGACCGGCTTTGGAACGCCGGCGTCGGTGTAGAGCGCCGCGATCGCCGGGAAATCCGTCCAGAACGGCGCCATCGACTGGAGCCGGTTCTCCATCAGCGGCGTCACCTGATAGCCGTTGCTGGCGAGGTCGATCGCGGGCTGGATCAACTTCGCCCAGGGCAGCTTGCCCCATTTGGCGTGCGCCAGCGCGGCGAGCCGGACATTGCCCGGCACGCCGACCGACTTGCCGCCGGGAAACGCCTGCGCGAACGGCATCGGCCGGCCGTCGGCCCCGAGGAAGCGCTGCGGCGTCGCGGCGGCGGGTGCGATCTCGCGGCCGTCGATCGTCTCGACCGTGCCGGTCCGGGCGTCGTAATGGACGAAATAGCCGCCGCCGCCGATGCCCGAGGATTGCGGCTCGACCACGGTCAGCGCGAAGATCATCGCGACCTCGGCATCGGCCGCGCTGCCGCCCGCGCGCAGGATCGCCCGGCCGGCGGCGGCGGCGCGCGGATCGGCGGCGGAGACCATGCCCTTGCCCGGCGCCGAGAGCGGCGGATCGGCGAGCACGGGAGTGGCGGCGAACAGGGCGGCGGCGGCGAGCGTACGGATCATCGGGTTACGGTAGCGCGTGGCGGCGGAGGGGCAACCAGGATCGTCCCCAGGTTCAATCGGGGAGGATCACAGAGCGCCCACCGCTTCGCCCACGCTCGCGAAGCCATCGCGCGCGAGCAGCGGCATCAGCCCGCGCGCGATGCGCGGCGCGAGGCCCGGCCCGGCATAGACCAGCGCGGAATAGAGCTGCACCAGGCTCGCGCCCGCGCGGATGCGGTCATAGGCGTCGGCGGCGGTGGCGATCCCGCCCGCC
>CAZZZX010000323.1:0-4180 GCA_964658585.1 uncultured Novosphingobium sp. | reverse complement strand
GCCCGGATCACGCTGTCGCTGCTGCTGTTCGCCCTGGGATTGTGGATCGTCCACGGCTTCTTCGAGGCGCTGGCCTGGGCGGGCGTCATCGCCATCGCGATCTCGCCGCTTTATGCGCGCATCGACGCGCGCTGGCCGCGGCTGAAACGGCACGCGGTGCTGCCCGGCCTGACCACGCTGACCGTCGCGCTGGTCGTGCTCATACCGATCGCGCTCGGTCTGTTCCGCGCCATCGCGGAGGCGCAGGACGTCGCCCGTTTCTTCGTCGACGCTCGCGACAACGGCATCGCGGTGCCGACCTGGCTCGCCCGGCTTCCGTTCGGAGGCCAGGCGGCGGTCGCCTGGTGGCAGGCGCATCTGACGACGCCGGAGGGCGCGCACGCCCAATTCGCCCGCTTCGACAATCAGGCGCTGATGTATCACGGCCGCCTGATCTGGTGGAGTGCGCTGCATCGCTCAATCACCTTCTTCTTCATGCTGCTCGCATTGTTTTTCGTGCTGCGCGACGGCGATACCCTGATCGCGCAGTTTCGCAGCGCCGGCGAGCGGCTGCTGGGGCCGTCGAGCGAACGGATCGGGCGTCAGGTCGTGCAGTCGGTGCGGGGTACGATCGACGGGCTGGTCCTTGTCGGCATCGGCGAGGGCGCGGTGATGATCGTCGCCTATCTCGCGCTCGGCGTGCCGCACGGGATCCTGCTGGGCCTTGTGACTGCGGTCGCGGCGATGATCCCGTTCGGTGCGGCGCTGGTGTTCGCCGTCGCGGCGTTCATGCTGCTCGTCCAGGATGCGGTGCCGCAGGCGATCGCGGTGATCGCGATCGGGTTCGCGGTGGTCGGCGTGGCGGATCACTTCATCCGCCCCGCGCTGATCGGCGGCGCGACGCGGCTGCCCTTCCTGTGGGTGCTGATCGGCATCCTCGGCGGCGTCGAGACGCTGGGCCTGCTCGGGCTTTTCGTCGGGCCGGCGACGATGGCGGTGCTGGTGATGCTGTGGCGCGAACTGATCGAACGCGATCCGGCGCCCGCCGCCGCGCCGCCGCTGCTAGAACAGCCGTGACTGTTTGAGTGCGGCGGCGATGAAGCTCGCGAACAGCGGGTGCGGATCGAACGGCTTGGACTTGAGCTCGGGGTGGAACTGGACGCCGACGAACCAGGGATGGTCGGGCCGCTCGACGATCTCGGGCAGCTCGCCATCGGGCGACATGCCTGAAAACACGAGTCCGCCGGCCTCCAGCGTCTCGCGATAATGGACGTTGACCTCGTAGCGGTGGCGGTGGCGCTCCGAAATCGCGGTGCCGCCATAGATCGCGGCGACATGGCTGTTGCCGGCGAGTGCCGCGTCATAGGCGCCGAGCCGCATCGTGCCGCCGAGATCGCCGCCTTCCTCGCGCTTCTGCAAGCCTTCCGCGGTCATCCATTCGGTAATCAGCCCGACCACCGGCTCGTCGGTCGCGCCGAATTCGGTGGTCGAGGCGCCGGCAATCCCCGCGGTGTTCCGCGCCGCCTCGATGCACGCCATCTGCATCCCCAGGCAGATCCCGAAATAGGGCACCCGGCGCTCGCGCGCGAACCGTGCCGAGGCGATCTTGCCCTCCGAGCCGCGCTCGCCGAATCCGCCGGGGACGAGGATGCCGTGCATCGGCTCGAGCGCGGGGGCGAGCGCCGCCTGCGGCCCCTCGAACATCTCGGCGTCGAGCCAGCGGATGTTGACCTTCACCCGGTTGGCTATGCCGCCATGGACCAGCGCCTCGTGCAGCGACTTGTAGGCGTCCTTCATGCCGGTATATTTGCCGACCACGCCGATCGTCACCTCGCCCTCGGGATTGGCGAGGCGATCCTCGATGTCGATCCAGCGGCGCAGATCGGGGACGGTGGCATCGGGATCGATGTCGAAGGCGCGCAGCACCTCGGCGTCGAGACCCTCGGTGTGATATTGCACGGGCACGCCGTAGATCGACTTGGCGTCGAGCGCGGGGATCACCGCCTGCGCGCGGACGTTGCAGAACAGCGCGATCTTGGCGCGCTCTCCCTGCGGCAGCGGCATCTCGCAGCGGCACACCAGGACGTCGGGCTGGATGCCGAGCGCGGTGAGATCGCGGACGCTGTGCTGGGTCGGCTTGGTCTTCAGCTCACCGGCAGCCGCGATATAGGGCACCAGAGTGAGGTGGACGAAGATCGACTGGCCGCGGCCGAGATCGTTCCTGAGCTGGCGGATCGCCTCCATGAAGGGCAGCGATTCGATGTCGCCGACGGTGCCGCCGATCTCGCACAGTACGAAGTCGAGATCGTCGGTATCGGCGCGTGCGAACGCCTTGATCGCATCGGTGACGTGGGGGATCACCTGGACGGTGGCGCCGAGATAGTCGCCCTTGCGCTCGCGCGCGATGATCTGGCTGTAGATGCGGCCCGAGGTGACGTTATCGCTCTGCCGCGACGGCACGCCGGTGAAGCGCTCGTAATGGCCCAGGTCGAGATCGGTCTCGGCACCGTCGTCGGTGACGTAGACCTCGCCGTGCTGATACGGGCTCATCGTCCCCGGATCGACGTTGAGATAGGGGTCGAACTTCCGGATCCGGACGCGGTACCCACGCGCCTGCAGGAGCGCGGCGAGCGATGCCGCCATGAGACCCTTGCCAAGCGATGAGACCACGCCGCCGGTGATGAAAATGAACCGCGCCATGGGAGTTGGGCCTTAGCGGCAGGACCGCGACGGACGCAAGGCGCCGATTGATCGACCCGTCACTCCCGCGATGGCGAGCGCGGCGAGCCGTGCGAGGAAAGCGCCGTCGTCGAGTGCGACGGTGCTTGCGCGCGCGAGCAGGCCGCCGATCCGCTCGCGCCGCTCGGCGCCTAGTTCTGCGAGTTGCCCGTCGCCGCCGGGGTCGGGGCGGAGGCCGGCGCCTCGGCAGGTGCCGCGGTCGCCGGCTTCGCGGGCGCCGGTGCGGTCCTGGCGGCGTTGGTCGATCCGCCGATCCCCTCGATGCCGATGCCGCCGGCCGGCGCCGCCCTGCCGGTATCGATCGTCTTGAGATCCGCGGCGGTCGGCGCACGATGCGACGCGGGCACGCTCTCCGGCGCCCGCGCGGGCTTCGTCGGCGGTCCGCCCGCAGCCGGGGCGAGCGCCTGCGCGGTCAGCGGATCGGGCGCCGCGGGTGTCGGCGCGCCCATCATCGGGATGGTGCCCGCGGCCGCACCCTTGATCGGCGCGGTGAGCGGGCCGATCGGCGCCTGGCCGGCGAGGCTGGTGTCGATCGTGCCGCCGTTGCGCGTCGCCGCGATCGTCGCGAGCAGCAGCGCCATCAGCACGAACATCGTCGCCAGCACGCCGGTCGCGCGGGTCAGGAAGTCGGCGGCGCCGCGCGCGGTCATCAGCCCCGCCGGGCCGCTGCCCATGCCCAGGCCGCCGCCCTCAGAACGCTGCATCAGGATCACGGTGACGAGCGCCGCCGCGATCAGGGCATGGACGACGAGCAGGAAGGTGAACATGGGCCTTGCGACAATCTCTATCGGAAACGAGTGCCGCGCGCCTTAGCCTGCGCCACCCCAAAGGGCAATCACGCCCGCTAGAGCGCGGCGGCGATGATGGCGGCAGCGCTCTCCGCAGTGGTCGGGAAGGGCGCGCGCGCGGCGAGCGTAATCGGCGGCCCGAGCGTCGTGGGCACCTCGTCGAAGCTGCGCACGACGCGGACCTCGGATCCGATCCGCGTCACCTTGAACAGCGATCGCGCGAAGGCGGCCGGCAGATGGATGCAGCCATGCGACTGGCGATAACCGGGCACGCCACCCGAATGGAGCGCGACGCCGCCCCAGGTCAGCCGTTGCATATAGGGCATCGGCGCGCCGCTATAGATGGTCGATCGGTGCCACACCGCCTTTTCGAGGATCGGGAAATCGCCGACCGGGGTCTCGTAGTGGCGGCGCCCGGTCGATACCGTGGTGACGCCGATCAGCGTGCCTGCGCGATAGACATAGGCCATCTGCCGGCCGAGATCGACGACGATGCCGACGGGGCCGCTGCCCGCGAGCTCGGGGCGCCAGACGAAGCGGCCGGGACGCAGCCAGATGTTCGTCACCGATCCGAAGCCGCGATCGCTGCCGATCGCCGAGACCGGCGGCGGGGGTGGTGGCGGCGGCGGCGCGTCGACCACCGGGGCGGCCGGCGCGGTGGGCGGCGAAGGCGT
>CAZZZX010000322.1:0-4192 GCA_964658585.1 uncultured Novosphingobium sp. | reverse complement strand
CAGCGCCGCGACCCCCATGCCCAGCGCCACCGCCGCGCCGATCCGCAGCGAAAGACGCCCGATCCGCGGCTCGCTGCCACGCATCCCGCGCACCCGGCGCGTCACAGGCACCGGTCACTCGTCAGGATATAGCCCTCGCCACGCCGCGTGACGATCGGATCGCATCCCAGATCGAGCAGCCGCCGCCGAAGCCGCGAGATATTGCTGTCGACCAGATTCGTCACCGGCTGGAAGGAAAAGCCCCAGACCCCCTCGAGCAGCATCGTTCGGGTCACCAGCCGGTCGGCGTGCCGCATCAGGAACAGCAGCAGCGAAAATTCGATGCGGTTGAGATGGCCATCCCGTACACCGAAGCGGATTTTGTGATGTGTGCCATCCAGACGCAGCTTGCCGATCGACAGGCTGATGACGTCGCTATGGACCTGCGCTCCGCGGCGGACGAGCGCAGTCAGTCGCGCATTGAGTTCGCCGATGTCGTACGGTTTGGCGAGATAGTCGTCGGCGCCGGCATTGAGCCCCTCGACCTTGTCCCTGGCGCTGCCCAGCGCGGAGAGCATCAGGACAGGCGGGAGCGGACCCTGCGCGCGCAGGTGATCGAGCAGCCCGGTGCCGGTCACGTCGGGCAGCATGCGGTCGAGGACGATAGCGTCGAAAGCCCTGTGCGCCAGGGCGCCGATCGCCCCTGTCCCGGTGACGCAATGCACGCATTCGTGCCCCAGCGCCCCAAAGCTTTCGGTCAATTCCTGCGCGATCAGCGGATCATCTTCAACGAGCAGCAGCTGCAACGATATCGGTCCTCGGGCGGGGCATCGAAACGACTGCGGATAGCGCCTGGATGTGACAGTTCCGCGCGACGTCGCCTCCCGCGCTTTCGGCGCGAGCATCGACCTCCTGGAATTTACGTGCTGTCGCGTTACGCCAGGGGAAAGATGCCGGTCAGGCCGCTGGCATCGGCAGAAGGGCTACTCCAGTTTGAGCGGTCGCAACCCGGTGTCTCCAGCATTCGAAATGTGACTGTAGCTTGTGCAGCCGCCGGAGGCGGTCGGCCGCTGGCTCACGCCCATTCCGGCTCATCGAACCAGGGATAGAGCCCGGGCATATCGCTCCCGACGGTCTCCCGGAAGTCGGCGGGACGTTTTTCGAGGAAACTCGTCACACCTTCTGCGGCGTCCGCCGATCGTCCGCGCGCGTAGACGAGCCGGCTGTCGATCCGATGCGCTTCCATCGGATGCGACTGTCCGAGCGCGCGCCACATCAACTGCCGGGTCAGCGCGACCGATACGGGGGCGGCGGAATCCGCGATCTCGCGCGCGAGCGCGCGCGCCGCATCGAGCAGTTCGTCTGGCGTGTGCAACGAGCGCAGCAGCCCCGCCCCGTGCGCATCCGCGGCGGGGACGATCCGCCCCGTCATGCACCAGTCCAGAGCTCGCGGAATGCCGACGATCCGCGGCAGGAACCAGCTCGATGCCGCCTCGGGGACGATCCCGCGGCGCACGAAGACGAAGCCGATACGCGCGTCTTGCGAGGCCAGCCTGAAGTCCATCGGCAGCGTCATCGTCACGCCTATCCCGACCGCCGCGCCGTTCAACGCCCCGATGACCGGTTTGAGCGAGCGGAAGATTCGCAACGAAACGAGACCGCCCAGATCGCGCACCGAGTTGTGCGCATAGTCGACGTCGTCGCCATCGCGGCGCGTGGACGCCGTGTCGTCCAGCGCGGCGTAATCGAAGGTCGCCGCCCCTTCTTGGAGATCCGCACCGGCACAGAACGCACGCCCCGCGCCGGTGACGATGACCGCGCGCACCTCGTCATCGGCATCGGCCTCGTCGAAGGCGGCGATCAGTTCGGCCGCCATCGTCGGCGTGAAGGCGTTGAGGCGATCCGGCCGGTTGAGCGTGATCGTCGTGATGTTGTCGGCGGTCTCCGTCAGGATCGTCTCGCGCGCCGGTCGCTCGCTTGCGCTCATCCGCCGACTCCGCCGTGATGCGCGGAGACATACTTGCGTCTCGCGGCTTGAAGGAGGGCGCGGCTCATAGCTTGCGCCGCACGATCGTCTGGGCGTTGGTATATTCTAGCAGCCCTTCGACGCCGCCTTCGACGCCGACCCCCGACTGTTTCAATCCGCCGAACGCCGCGAGGGGCGTGAGATACTGTGTCTCGTTGATCCATACGGTGCCGCTGGCGATACGCTCGGCGATCGCCATGGCCTGTTTCTCGTCCGCGCTCCACACCGATCCGCCGAGCCCATAGTCGGTGGCGTTGGCGCGTGCGACGACCTCGTCGACATCGTCGAACTTGAGGAGCGGCAGCACCGGGCCGAACTGCTCCTCCCGAACGATCCGGCTGTCCTCGGGCGGGTTGTCGATGATCGTGATCGGTATGAAGTAGCCGGGCAATTCCGCTGGCTCGCCGCCGATGACGAAATCATAGCCCTTGTCGCGGGCATCCTGGATGATCGCCAGCACGCGCTCATATTGCGGCTTGTTGTTGAGCGGGCCGATCCGCGTGCCCTGTTCGGCGCCGTCGCCGATCTTCACCGTGCGCGCATAGGCCACCAGCGCCGCCTTCAGCGGCTCGTAGACGTCCTTGTGCACGTACATGCGCTTGGTCGCGATGCAGATCTGGCCATTGTTGTTGAACGCGGCCCAGAAGAGTTGCTCGGCGACCTTCTCGACATCGATGTCGGGCATCACGATGGCGGCATCGTTGCCGCCGAGCTCCAGCGTCACGCGTTTCAGCGTCGCGGAGGCACTTTGCATCACGCGCCGTCCGGTCGCGGTCGAGCCGGTGAAGCTCACCTTGTCGATGCCGGGATGTTCGGTCATCCACGGCCCGAGCGAGTCCCCCCCCGAGACGACGTTCAGGACCCCCGGCGGCAGGATCTCGGCGGCCAGTTCGCCGAATTTGAGCGTGGTGAGCGGCGTGAACGGCGAAGGCTTCAGCACCATCGTGTTGCCGGCGAGGAGAGCGGGGCCGACCTTGAACATCGCCAATGTCAGCGGGAAATTCCACGGCGCGATCGCGCCGACGACCCCGATCGGGATATGGCGCGTCTCGCTGTAGCGATCGGCCGTGTCCTCGTTGACAGTGACCGGCAGCTCGAGCGTGGCGGCCCCCTTCAGCCACATCGCGGCCCCGCCGACCTCGAACTCGGCATCCGCGTGCGGCTTGCCCTGTTCGGCGGTGAGCAGGCGCTTGAAGCCGTCGATGTCGGCGAGGATCGCGTTTGCGAGCCGCTCGAGCGAAGCACGCCGGTCGGCGATCGGTGTCGCCGCCCAGGCGGGGAAGGCCGCGCGTGCCGCGGCGACGGCTTCGTCAAGCTGCGCAGGCGTCGCATCGGGGGCACGGCCGATGACGGCCTCGGTCGCCGGATTGATGACATCGAATGTCGCGTCGCCTGCGACCCGCCGGCCGCCGATGATCATCGTATAATGGTCGTCGAAGTTCATCGGCCTTCTCCTGTCAGACGGCTTGCGTTCGGCATCTATCGCCCCTTCCAGATCGGAGCACGACGTTCGACGAAGGCGAGAGGGCCTTCCTTCGCGTCCTCGGTGCGCATTACCGTCCGGGCCGCCGCCGCCGAACGCGTCACGAGCTCGGCCTCGTCATGCTCGGCGGCGATGCGCGCGAACTTGAGGCTTTCGACGACCGACACCGGCGCGTTCGCGGCGATCGTCGTGGCGAGCGCCAGTGCGGTGTCGATCACGGCATCCGTGGCGACGAGGTGATTGACGAGACCAAGGGCATAGGCGCGCTGCGCGTCAAGCGGCTCCCCCGTCGCAATAACCTCGAGCGCGATGTTGCGCGGCAGGGCGCGAGGCAGCCGATAGGCGCCCCCGGCCGCTGCGAACAGCCCGCGCTTGACCTCGGGTAGACCGAACCGCGCGGCGTCCGACGCGACGATCATGTCGCAGCACAAGGCGATCTCGCAGCCGCCCGCCAGAGCAGGCCCGCTGATCGCCGCGATCCATGGCTTGGCGCGGACGGCGGCGGCGATGCCGGCGAAGCCGCCCGCCCTGGTCCAGAGCTGGCGTGCATTTCCACGCGCGATCTCGCCGAGATCCGCGCCGGCGCAGAAGATCGTGTCGCTCGACGAGGCGAGGACGACGGCGCGGACGTCCGCGTCCGTTTCGATCCGCGCGACGAGATAGCCGAGCGCGGTGGCCAAAGCGGGATTGACCGCATTGCGCTT
>CAZZZX010000321.1:0-4199 GCA_964658585.1 uncultured Novosphingobium sp. | reverse complement strand
GCAGGCCCAACCCTTGAGGGAAAACATCCATGGCCGTCAACGCCAAGAACTGGCAGGAACTGAAGAAGCCCAGCGGTCTCGAGAAGAAGGCCGGCGGCAGCGACAAGCGGCGCGCCACCTTCGTCGCCGAGCCGCTCGAGCGTGGCTTCGGCCTGACGCTCGGCAACGCGCTGCGCCGCGTGCTGCTCTCCTCGCTCCAGGGTGCTGCGGTCACCTCGATCAAGATCGAGAACGTGCTGCACGAATTCTCGAGCCTGGCCGGCGTGCGCGAGGACGTGACCGACATGGTCCTCAACGTCAAGCAGATCGCATTGCGGATGCAGGGCGAAGGGACCAAGCGCCTCCAGCTCACGGCGACCGGACCCGCGGAAGTCACTGCGGGCATGATCGCCGCGACCGGCGACATCGAGGTGATGAACCCGACGCTGGTGATCTGCCATCTCGACGAGGGCGCGACGCTCAACATGGAGCTCACCGCGGCTGCGGGTAAGGGCTATGTCGCCGCGGCGATGAACCGCCCTGCGGACGCGCCGATCGGCCTGATCCCGATCGACGCCTTGTACTCGCCCGTGCGCCAGGTCGCCTACAAGGTGGAGAACACCCGCGTCGGCCAGGAACTCGACTACGACAAGCTGACGCTCAACATCGAGACCGACGGCACCGTCACCCCCGAGGACGCGCTCGCCTATGCCGCGCGCATCCTCCAGGACCAGCTCCAGCTCTTCGTCCATTTCGACGAGGGGATGCCGGTCTCGTCCGGCGTGCCGCAGATGGCGGGCGTCGCGGTGCCCTCGCAGGGTGCCGAGCCCGAGCAGGACGCCAACCAGCTCAACCGCTACCTGCTCAAGAAGGTCGACGAGCTCGAGCTTTCGGTCCGCTCGGCCAACTGTCTCAAGAACGACAACATCATCTATATCGGCGATCTCGTGCAGAAGACCGAGGCGGAGATGCTGCGTACCCCGAACTTCGGCCGCAAGTCGTTGAACGAGATCAAGGAAGTCCTGTCGTCGATGGGCCTGCGCCTCGGCATGGACATCCCCGGCTGGCCGCCCGAGAATATCGAGGAAATGGCCAAGAAGCTCGAGCAGGAATATTGATTTGAGAACCCTCTCCTCCGTTGGGGGAGAGGACGGGTAGCGGCGGTGCCCATCCACCGCCTGGCCGGACGTACCTGAAACGGCGTCCGGACGAACGTGAAGGAAGATCATCATGCGCCATCGTGTCGGCGGTCGTAAGCTCCAGCGCACGGGCTCGCACCGTACCGCGCTGTTCCGCAACCAGGCGGCGGCGCTCATCAAGCATGAGCAGATCACCACCACTCTGGCAAAGGCGAAGGAGCTTCGCCCTTATGTCGAGAAGCTGGTGACGCTGGCCAAGAAGGGCGGCCTGTCCAACCGGCGGCTGGCGCACACCCGGCTGCTCGACGAGACCCAGCTGGTGAAGCTGTTCGACGTGCTCGCCGAGCGCTACGCGACCCGCGCCGGCGGCTATACCCGGATCGTCAAGGCGGGCATCCGCGCATCGGACGCCGCGTCGATGGCGATCATCGAATTCGTCGATCGCGACGTCTCCGCCAAGGGGCAGGATTCGGGTCCGGTGCTCAACGACGACGAGTTCGACGAAGCCGCCTGAGGCGACGACTCGTCCCGGGTCGTGCAGGGGCCGTCCCGGTTCGGGGCGGCCCTCGTCGTTTGGGGGGCGCCGCGGTTTCCATCGGGCGGACCATGATCTACCACCGCGTTTCGATCTGCCGACTCCGCTCGGCATCGAACGGGGGAGGGGGATGGATACGGACGACCGGCTGCGCATGGCGCCCGCCTTCACCTATCCGGCCGCGACGCCCGAGGATACGGTCGACACGCTGCATGGCCGCGCCGTCGCCGATCCCTGGCGCTGGCTGGAAGCCGATGTCCGCTCCGACGAGCGCGTGCAGGACTGGATCGCCGCCGAGAACGCGCTGACCGACGCGCATCTCGCGACGCTGACGTCACGCGAGGCGATCCGGACGCGACTGACCGAACTGTGGGACTATGAGCGCGTTTCGCTGCCCGAGCGGCGCGAGCACCGCTATTTCTATCTGCGCAACGCCGGCCTCGCCGCGCAGCCGGCATTGTGGGTGCGCGAGGGGCTGGACGGCGAGCCGCGGATGCTGCTCGATCCCGCCGGCTGGGCGACGGACGGTGCGGTCGCGCTTGCCGAATGGGTGCCGTCGCATGATGGCCGCCGGGTCGCCTATGCCCGGCAGGACGGCGGCACCGACTGGCGCACCGTGCATGTCCTGGATGTCGCGACCGGCGAGACGCTCGACGATACGCTCGCCTGGGTGAAGTTCTCGGGCCTGGCGTGGGCGGCGAACGGTTCGGGCTTCTTCTATTCCCGCTTCCCCGAGCCCAGGGCGGGCGCCGAGCATCTCGGTCTCAATCACGATCATGCGGTTTATTTCCATCGTATCGGCACGCCGCAGTCGGCCGACTTCCTCGTCCATGCCTCGCCCGACCGGCCGCGCCTCACCCACCATGCCGAGACCACCGAGGACGGCCACTGGCTGCTGATCTCGTCCGCCGAGGGGACCGAGGCGCGCTACGAGCTGACGCTGATCGATCTCACCACGCCGCGATTGAAGGCACGCACGCTGATCCGCGGGCTGGAGAATGACTGGCGGCTGGCCGGGTCGATCGGCGAATGGCTCTATTTCGTCACCGATCTCGACGCCCCGCGCCGCCGGCTGGTGGCGATGGACGTGACCTCGACGATGCGGCGGCTGCGCGAGATCGTGCCCGAGAGCGGCGACGTGATCCAGGCCGCGCAACTGGTGGGCGACCGGCTGCTGGTCGCGCTGCTCCGCGATGTCGCGGGCGTGCTGCGCACCTATGATCGCGACGGCAAGGCGGGGGCCGAGGTGGCGTTGCCCGGTGTCGGCACGATCGCGGGGATTGCCGGGAACGGCGATGCGCCCGAGGCTTTCTACGCCTTCGCCAGCTATGATCGCCCGACCGAGATTCACCGGCTCGACGTCGCAAGCGGCGAGCAGGCCCTCGTCTCCCGTCCCGAACTGACCTTCGATCCCGCCCGCTTCGTGGTCGAGCGGACCGCGGTGACGGGCGGTGGCAACGTCCGCGTGCCGATCTTCCTGTTGCGCCGCCGCGATGTCACCGCGCCCGCGCCGACCCTGCTGTACGGCTATGGCGGGTTCGCGATCCCGCTGCTGCCGGGGTTCAGCCCCGCCGCGCTCGCCTGGGTCGAGATGGGCGGCGTCTATGCGGTCGCCAACATCCGCGGCGGCGGCGAATATGGCAAGGCGTGGCACGATGCCGGCCGCCGCGCCGCCAAGCAGACCAGCTTCGACGATTTCATCGCCGCGGCCGAGCGACTGGTGGCGACCGGCGTCGCCGCGCACGGTGGCATCGCGATCCACGGCCACTCCAACGGCGGCCTGCTCGTCGCGGCGGTGACCAATCAACGCCCCGATCTGTTCGCCGCGGCGCTGCCCTCGGTCGGCGTGCACGACATGGTGCGCTTCACGCGCTGGACCGCGGGGCGCTACTGGGTCGACGATTATGGCGACCCGTCGCGCGAGGAGGATCTCGCCAATTTGCTGGCCTGGTCCCCGCTCCACAATATCCGCGACGGCGTCGACTATCCGGCGATCCTGGTGTCGACCGCGGATACCGACGATCGCGTCGTGCCCGCGCACAGCTTCAAATACGCCGCCGCGCTGCAAGCGGCGCAACTCGGCGCGCGGCCGCGGCTGATCCGCATCGACACGCGCGCCGGCCATGGCGCGGGCAAGCCGACCGAGCGGCAGATCGCCGAGATCGCCGACCTGTGGGCGTTCGCGGCACGCTGGACGGGACTCAGAAGCTGAGTTTGGAAGCGTAGCCGGTCAGCTCCAGATAGCCGCGCGCGCCGGGCGCGGTGACGGCGCCTTCCCAATAGACCGGGCTGCCATGCGCGCGGCCGTCGAGTTCCTGATCGGGGAAGAGCGGCGCGAGCGCAAAGGTGCGGGGCCCGCCCGGCAGCCGCACGGTCACGATCGGATCGACCGGGTAGGCCGCGCCGGTCCGCGGACTGCGCCACATATGGCGTGCTGCGAAGGTCACGTCATGCGCGCCGAGCACGGCGATGCGGCCGCCTTCGCGCAGCGACCCGCCCGCCCACAGCGTCGCGCCGTCGCGGTCGCGGATGCGGAACGCCATCAG
>CAZZZX010000320.1:0-4227 GCA_964658585.1 uncultured Novosphingobium sp. | reverse complement strand
AGAACGGCCCTTCGACTTCGCTCAGGGCGAACGGACGTGAACGGGATGAATCGATGAAGCGTCTGCGTAGCGTACTCGCCGGAACCGCCCTCGCCGCGATCCTCGCTGGCCCGCTCCTCGCCGCGGCGCCCGCCGATCCCAAGGCGATCGAGGCGCGCTTCGATGCGGGCGTCTCCAGCGCCGACCAGCTCGGCTGGCTCAAGGACTTCTCGTCTGCCCCCAATCAGGTCGGGTCGCCTCACGACAAGGCCAATGCCGAAACCACGCTCGCGCTGTTCAAGGCATGGGGCTGGGACGCGCATATCGAGACGTTCCAGGTGCTCTACCCGACGCCGATCTCGACCACGCTCGAAATGGTGACGCCGGAACGCGTCACGCTCGGCGGGCAGGAGCCGCCGGTGCCCGAGGATCCGCAGACGCTCAACCCGGTCGGCGCGCTGCCCCCGTACGTCGCCTATCAGGGCGACGGCGACGTGACCGCACCCCTGGTCTACGTGAATTACGGGATGCCCGCCGATTACGAGGCGCTCAAGGCGCGCGGCATCGACGTGACCGGCAGGATCGTCATCGCGCGCTACGGCGCGGGCTGGCGCGGGCTCAAGCCCAAGCTCGCGCAGGAGCATGGCGCGATCGGCTGCCTGATCTATTCGGATCCCGCCGACGACGGTTATGCCAAGAACGATCCGTTCCCGCGCGGCGGCGGGCGCCCCGCGGGTGCCGTGCAGCGTGGCTCGGTGCAGGACATGACGACCTATCCGGGCGATCCGCTGACCCCCGGCGTGGGCGCGACCGCGGACGCCAGGCGGCTGACCCGCGAGACCGCGACGACGATCCTCAAGATCCCGACGCTGCCGATCTCCTATGCGGATGCGACCAGGCTGATGAGCGGGCTCGCCGGCCCGCTCGCCACCGGCGCAGATCGCGGCGACCTGCCGCTCGCCTATCACTGGGGCGGGACGGATGCGGTCAGCGTCCATCTCGCGGTCAAATCGGACTGGTCGCTCAAGCCGATCTACGACGTGATCGCGACGCTGCGCGGCCGCTCCAGACCCGACGACTGGGTGATCCGCGGCAATCATCGCGACGGCTGGGTCTATGGCGCATCCGATCCGCTGACCGGCCATTCGGCGATGCTGTCCGAGGCCAAGGCGCTGGGGATGCTCGTCAGGTCCGGCTGGCGGCCCGAGCGGACGATCGTCTATGCGAGCTGGGACGGCGAGGAACCCGGCCTGCTCGGCTCGACCGAATGGGCGGAGACCCATGCCGACGAACTGGCGCGCAAGGCGGTGATCTACGTCAATTCGGACGTCAACGGACGCGGCTTCTTCCAGGCCGAGGCGAGCCACGACCTCCAGCACATGATCGACGATGCCGCGCGCGATGTCGCTGATCCGCAGACCGGCGCGAGCACGCTGGATCGTGCGCGCGCGCACATCCTCGCCGATGCCTATCGCGATCCCGGCTCAGCCAAGCCCGAGGAACTCGCCGCGGCCAGGGCGGGCGGCGATCTGCCGGTCGGCGCGCTCGGCTCCGGCTCCGATTATTCGGCGCTGCTCCAGCATCTCGGCGTCGCCTCGATGAACCTGGGTTTCGGAGGCGAAAGCGCCTCGGGCGGATCCTATCACTCGCTGTACGACGATTATTACCACGTCACCCATTTCGACGATCCCGGCCTCGCCTATGGCGCGGCGCTGTCGAAGGTAGCCGGCCGGATCGTGCTGCGCGCCGCCGATGCGGATCGCGTGCCGGCGCGCTATGGTGATTTCGCGGGCGTCGTGGCGCGCTATGTCGGCGAGGTGAAGACGCTCGCCGACGAACGGCGCGAGAAAGACCGCACGCTCGGCCAACTGCTCGCCGAGGGCGACTTCCGCCTCGCCAGCCGCGCCGACGATCCGACCGTCGCCCCCGCCGCCAAGCCGGTACCCCCGCTGATCGACCTGCTCGCGCTTTACGACGCCTCCGACCGGCTGACCCGTTCGGCGCGCGCGGCGGATGCGATGACGGGCCGGCTCGCGACGCTCGATCCCGCCAGACGCGCGGCGGTGACGGCGGATCTGCGCGATATCGACCAGCTTCTGCTCGATCCCGCCGGGCTGCCGTTCCGGCCTTGGTATCGCAACATGATCTACGCGCCCGGACGCTTCACCGGCTATGGCGCCAAGACGCTGCCCGGCGTGCGCGAGGCGATCGAGGAACTCCGCTTCGACGATGCGCGCGCCTATGTGGCCAAGACCGCAGCTGTGCTGAACGCCTATTCGGACCGTCTCGACAAGGCCGTGAGGGATGCGTCGTGACCACCTCTCTCCCCATCGGGGAGAGGGCGGGACCCGCCGGCGCAGCCGCCGGGAGGATGAGAGCACGCGCTCCTAGCGTCGTCGCCTGCCCCCACCCCAAGTCGACCGGACGGCGAAGCCGCCGAGCCTGCGTATCCCTCTCCCCGCGGAGGAGAAGGTTCGACCGGTCACACCTCCTCGAACAGGTCCGCGGCGTTGGCCGCGGTCGCCGAGAGGCGGACCACGTCGCCGGCCTCGACTTCGGCGACGAGGCCGAGCGGGATGTAGTGGTGCTTCGCGCCCTGCCCGTCCTCGGTCTGCGCGCTGTCGTCCTTGGTCAGCTTGATGCGGTCGCCGTCGACATGATCGACGGTGCCGAGATGGACGCCGTCGGCGCCGATCACCTCGGCATGCTCCTTGATTGCGGTCGGATCGATCATCATGTGTCTCCTGCGCTCGGGTTTGTGTTCGAACGCGCGAACCCCGGGATGGTGGCGCATGGCGCATGATCCTTTCCAACGTCGCGGGGGTGACGCTTGGCGCCGCGGTCGTGCTGATCCTCGGCGGCGCGGTGGCGCTCTCCCGATTGCGCGGGCTCCGCGCCGACGTGCCCGCCGCCTATGCGGCGCGGATCGCGGGCACGATGCTGCTCATGCTCGGGCTGATCCTGACCGTCTTCACGCTCACCTACGCCTCGTCCGTTCCCATCTCCTGATCGTTTCCTGAAGGACCGCTGTCATGTCGCTGCTCCAGGCCTCCAAGACCTACAAGCCGTTCGAATACCCCTGGGCGTTCGAGTATTGGAAGCGCCAGCAGCAGCTCCACTGGCTGCCCGAGGAGGTGCCGCTCGGCGAGGATTGCCGGGACTGGGCGCAAAAGCTGACCAGCCACGAGCGCAACCTGCTCACCCAGATCTTCCGCTTCTTCACCCAGGCGGACGTCGAGGTGCAGGACTGCTATCACGACAAATACGGCAGCGTGTTCAAGCCGACCGAGGTCAAGATGATGCTGACCGCGTTCAGCAACATGGAGACGGTGCATATCGCCGCCTACAGCCATCTGCTCGATACGATCGGGATGCCCGAGACCGAATATTCGGCCTTCCTCCAGTACAAGGAGATGAAGGACAAGGTCGATTATCTCGATACGTTCGGGGTCGGCAGCGATCAGGACATCGCGCGCACGCTCGCCATGTTCGGCGGCTTCACCGAGGGGCTGCAGCTCTTCGCCAGCTTCGCGATGCTGATGAATTTCCCGCGCTTCAACAAGATGAAGGGCATGGGCCAGATCGTGACCTGGTCGATCCGCGACGAGAGCCTGCATTGCGAAGGCATCATCCGGCTGTTCCACGCCTTCTGCGAGGAGCGCCAGTGCATGGCGCCCGCGGTGCGCGACGACATCATGGACATGTGCCAGAAGACGGTGCGCATCGAGGACGCGTTCATCGACCTGGTGTTCGAGATGGGGCCGGTCAACGGCATGACGCCCAAGGACATCAAGAAATACATCCGCTTCGTCGCCGACTGGCGGCTGGGCCAGCTCGGCCTCAAGCCGATCTACATGATCGAGGACCATCCGCTGCCCTGGCTCGCGCCGATGCTCAACGGCGTCGAGCACGCCAATTTCTTCGAGACCCGCGCGACCGAATATTCCAAGGCCGCGACCAAGGGGCAATGGACCGGCGACGAAGTCGTCTGGGGGGCGTTCGATACCCTCCTCAAGAAACGCGCCGAAGCCACGAAGGCCGGCATACCGGCTTAGAGACAGAAACAAAAAAGCCTCCGGAAACGGGGGCTTTTTTAATCAGCCAGTGATTCCACCTCTATCTAAAGTGGTGTGCTGGAGCTACACGTGCAACTATGCGTATTTATAAGCTGTGTAGGATTCTGAATGGCAAAGCGTATAAGCATAATTAATTTCAAGGGCGGTGTTGGCAAAACAACACTGGCCTTTC